>JBJTJJ010000201.1:0-1569 GCA_046095445.1 Sediminibacterium sp. | reverse complement strand
TTACAACCGGCATGACCTAACCTGGGCTTTGGAATGGGAACAGCAGGTTAAACCTTCCTGCCAACTATATCTACAACCCGAATGGGATCAACGCGATACAATTTTATCGGAGATCATCACATTCATCTTACAACATCCCCGCTGGCAACTGAGTATGCAAGTACATAAGTTTGCATCTATCCCTTAACATTCTTCCCTCCTTACTTTGCCCTTTAACACAGGTTTCACAGCCTTTGTCCGAAATTGCTATCATGTGCAGGTATTTTTTTCTTTTGCTCTTCTTACTCTCTTTCAGCAGATCCTGGGCTCAGGGTTACCAGCCCGATAAAGTGAATCCTAAAGCAATCACCTTCTATGAAGAGGCCATACGTCAATTAGAGGACGAGCGTTATCAGTTGGGTATTCAACTTTTAAAAAAAAGTGTACAACTTGATAGCAATTTCGCAGATGCCTTGTTATCATTGGCAGGTGTGTATGGACAGCTTAAGAAATATGATTCTTCCATCCTGTGGTATGAGAGAGTCCGCTTGATAGACAGCAATTATTTCGCACCTTATGGTCTTCCTTACTCCATCAACCTGGCGGGCAAAGGAGATTTCGCCTCCGCCCTGCAAGCAGTGAATCGTTTTCTCACTACTCCCCGTCTCAATGACAAAAGCAAACGCAGCGGATTGTACCGTAAGTCCTGCTACGAATTCGCTTTGAATTATGCCAAAGAGCATCCTGATTCCACTTATATCTTTTCTCCCGAGAACCTGGGTGATTCAGTCAACACAAATAGTTCAGAATATTATCCCACGGTTACCATCAATGATAGTCTGCTCGTTTTTACCAGAAGAGAAGGGGGAAGGGAAAATTTTATAGAAACCGCTTTTCGCGGGAACGGATTTGCGCGTTGGAGAACAATTCCGGGTACCCTAAACGAGGAACCTAAAAAAGGAGCTATCAGTGTCTCGCAAGACGGGGATTGGTTGCTTTTCGCTGCCATATTCCCCGATCAGGGATATCGCAGTTTTGACATCTACATTTCTTATGCAACTCCGGTGGGTTGGAGTGAACCTGAAAATTTAGGCCCGGCTGTCAACTCAGAATTTTGGGATACCGCCCCCTCCTTGAGTCCGGATAAAAAAACTCTCTACTTCACCAGCTCTCGTCCCGGTGGATTTGGTGGATCCGATCTCTATTTTTCCAATCGCTTGGCCAATGGAAAATGGAGCGAAGCTGAGAATATGGGACCAATCATCAATACGCCGGGCGACGAGATGGCCCCCTTCATTCATGCCGATAACCAAACGCTCTATTTTACTTCCACCGGATGGCCGGGATATGGCGGCTCCGATCTTTTTGTTGCCAGAAAAAACAGCGAAGGAAAATGGGAAAAGCCGCAAAACCTGGGTTATCCCATCAATACCATCGAAAATGAGGGAATGTTGGCGGTTGCGGCCAACGGCATTACCGCTTACTATTCAAGTGACCGCGCTGATTCCAGGGGCGGATTAGACCTCTATAGATTTACGCTCCGAAAAGATTTGCAGCCCTTCAAAACATTTTATTTAAAAGGAAAAATCA
>JBJTJJ010000200.1:0-2140 GCA_046095445.1 Sediminibacterium sp. | reverse complement strand
CCCTCCGGCAGCAACTCTGCCGGAGTTTTTTATGCTTTTCAGTGAAGTCATTGGTCATCAGGAATTGAAATCAGTTTTGGCTGGAATGGTTCAACAAAGCCGGCTAAGTCATGCATTGCTTTTCTTAGGTAAAGAAGGCAGTGGTGCACTCCCATTAGCCATGGCTTTTGCTCAATATGTTGTATCTATTCCACCTGCAGCACCTGCGGTACCTGACTTATTCGGAAATATTACACCTCTTTCCGGAACCGCAGCTGGCGGATGGATCTCGCCCGAAGAAATTCAAACACAGCCGGCTTATCAAAGAGCTGCCCAATTGATGCATCCTGACCTGCATTTCACCTTTCCGGTTATCCCAAAAAAGCCTAACGACAAGCCGGTTAGTGATGATTATATAACTGATTGGAGAAACTTCATTCAGACCTTTCCTTATGGTAATGTATTTGACTGGTTGCAAAGCATAGGTGCAGACAACAAACAAGGAAACATTACTGCAAGAGAATGTGACCATATTCATCACCAGATGAGTTTAAAAAGTTTTGAGAGCGAGACAAAAGTCCTGTTGATGTGGATGCCGGAGTACCTGAGAAAAGAAGGAAATAAATTACTGAAATTAATAGAGGAGCCACCTCCACATACGCTCTTTATCTTAGTCGCAGAAAACGAAGAAGACATTCTTCCAACAATCCTGAGTCGCTGTCAACTGATTCGGGTGCCGCCCCTGGAAACGCATGACATAGAAAAAGCACTTATTGAAAGAGCAGGTGCATCGCCTGAAAAGGCTGCCCAGATAGCAGGTATTGCAGATGGCAATTACCGGGAAGCACTTTTACTGATGCAGCAAACTGATAACGACTGGAATCAATCGCTGCGGGAATGGCTGAACGCCTGCGTAAAAGGTGGTCCGGCAGCACAATTAGCATTTTCTGAAGAAATGCATAAAATGGGAAGGGAAAAGCAAAAGCAATTATTGAGGTATTTCATTCACTTGCTGGAACTGAGTATCAGAAGTCGGATAATTGGGGAAGACAAGGTGGCCATGGCAGAAACAGAGCGCGATTTTACAACCCGCCTTAACAAAATCAGTTCGGTAAGCCAACAAGAAGCCATGGTCATTGAACTGGATAAGGCTATTTATTACATCGAAAGGAATGCCCACGCCAAGATGCTGTTTCAGGCATTGAGCATCAAACTATTTTATATCATTCAGCAGAAATCCGTACTTTTGGTATAGACGGTTGAAGGGAGAAATCTCATTAATGCCGTCAGGTGATTGGAATTGAGGAGAACGGTATTACCCTTGAAATGATTGGCTCCTGCCCACAGCAGGTAACAATATATATGATTCCGGATTCGTTGTTGAACCGGAAGGCAACTGTCCGAAAGTTGTAATTGCAGCCGGTAATGCTGTTTTCTTCCTGCCCAGTCTTATTTCTTTCATTTGTTATTTAAACTCTTGTCCCTATGGGATGTGGCGGATGTAGTACCGGTTCTCACCAGAAGCCCAGCGGTTGTAAAAGCAATGGTGGCTGTAGCTCTGGCGGTTGTAATCGCCTGAATGTACATGACTGGCTGCGTAACCTGCCCTTCCATGACCCCAATAGCAGTTGTAAAGTTGTTGAAATCAGTTTCAAGCAAGGAAGCCGCAAAGATTATTTCCGCAATCCCTCCCTTCAGTCCTATGAAAAAGGCGATCTGGTAACAGTAGAGGGGGTAGGTGGATTTGACGTTGGGGAAGTAAGTCTTACAGGAGAGTTGGTTCGCCTCCAACTCAAAAAGAAATCCCTGGATGAATTCAATCCGGAGATGAAAAAAATTCTTCGACATAGCAATGAACGTGATCTGGAGAGTTATCAGCAACAAAAAGCGAGGGAAAAAGAAGTACTCGCCCGCAGTCGTGCTGCAGCCCGCCAGCTGAAAGTTGCCATGAAATTGAGCGAAGTAGAAATTCAGGCGGATGGAAAGAAGGCAACATTCTTCTATACGGCAGACGACCGTGTAGATTTCCGTGAATTGATTAAAATCTTTGCCGCAGATTTCAAATTGAAAGTGGAAATGCGTCAAATTGGAATTCGACAGGAAGCAGCGAAAGTGGGTGGCATTGGTAGTTGCGGAAGGGAACTCTGCTGCAGCACCTGGC
>JBJTJJ010000199.1:0-3565 GCA_046095445.1 Sediminibacterium sp. | reverse complement strand
TGCCGGGACGCTGTTGGAAATACTTGGTGGGTTCGGGGTGGAGGGGTTTCCTGAAAAATCTTTCTTACAGGAACTGAATACTACTAATGTTGCCAGGAAGGCAAAGCTGCTCTGGCGCAGCTTGTTGATGGTGTTTTTCATGGTGTTGATTTTTGGATTTTATAATAAAGAGATAATAATTCAATGAATTGAATGAAGGCGGCTTACAAATAGCAAGCAGTTTGAAAAATATTTACTGGGTAGGAGACGAGTCCGCAGGGACAGTTGATGATAACTGTGCATGGATGATTGGATTTTAATTTTCGGCGCAACTACTCCGCAGAATGAAGTGCCGTATATAATAGATACGGGAAATGGAAAGGTGTTATCAAAGAAATGTTAATATAAAGTAGGGCCTTTTTGAAAAAAAGATTCAACAAAATCGGAAAGGCATTGAGTTGAATAGCAGACCAATTAAGCAACACAAATAGGAGTTTCAGTATTACTGGTAAAAAAATAGGCCCGCCTAAGCGAGCCCATTTTTACTCCTCACCATGAAACATCAATGGATTACCTTCTTTGCCAGGAACTTGCCTGCAGCATCGAAAGCAACAGCATATCGGGTATTGTTAGCGTTGATCAGAACCAAATACCCCAGAACTGTACCGTTTGATTTTAAAACATCGGCCTTGTTGAAAACATAGTTCGGGAAGGTGGCCGAAAGAAAATTCAGGATGACAGCTGGAAGGCCTGATTGAGCTATATTCACCAGCTCGCCATCTTTTGCAGGCAATGCAACCCGTTTTTCAAAACCACCATTTTTATTGAACAGCGTAGCGAAAGCACCATTGTTTTTAGAGATCAGTACGAAAACGCCTCCTTTTGTTTTAAAAGCTTTCATAAGCGTATCTCCGGGATAGTTGGAAGTCATGTATGCCCGAATTCCCTGCGGGATGTCGTTCAACGCCACGGTGTCTTTGCATTTGCCATCTCTGTCTTCGAAGAGCCCACCCAAGTGCCAGCCACTTCCACTCAGATCACCTTTCTCTCTTTGTTCCAGTACTTTTTTGAAAGTGCCATCTGCTTTGAATTCAAGTGCCACCGGCTTGTCATTGAAGCGAATGATAGCGATGTATCCCTTTACATTACCTAAGGTATCTTTAATAACAAAGGCCTTTAGGGGAGTGAAACCTGAATAAGTGCTGCTCAGATAAGTTTGAACCGCAGCAGGCAATGAGGTGAATGCGATCGAATCGCGTTTTAGTCCTTTCTCACATTCATGTACAACATATACCGAATCAGTGCTGGATCCATTGGATTGAGATGAGCCATTCAATGCAATCGCAATTGCGCCGGAGGTATTATTGGTAGCAGATGTATTGTTGTTAGGGTTAGGCAGTGCTCCTGAGAAATCTTTTTGACAGGAACTGAATGAGATGATAGTTGCCAGCAAGGCAATACTATAGTGAGTCATGTTGATGAATTGCTTTTTCATGAGTTGAAATTTTAAAAATGAATAAATAATTGTTCGATGTAACTACATCTAACAATCAGATTTCAACTGGCAATACAAAATATACAGCGCACATTTGCGGAAGGGCTTATTTGAAAGTAATTGGCCCGATGCAGATTGATCAGTGAATAAAAAATCAAGAAGAGTAAATGGGGTAGCAGGTATTCCTTTGTCGTCTTGAGAAGTTGCGGGGGAAGAAGATGGAGCTACTGGTAGGGGGAGGAGTATACTATTAGAGGTTGAGCCATCACCTACCACAACTATTACCGCAGTGTGGGTGGTGATTTGTTGCTGCTCAGTAATCACTGACTTGTGTTGCTTCTTGCCTATGGGCACAAGCACCAGTAGTAATTGTATGAAACCGAGCAGTGATGACATCTAATATAATTTGTTGAGCGTGCTTAACAGAGCGATACTCTCTTAATAGATACGCGAAATGGGCCAGTGTTATCAATAAAATGTTAACAATGAAGCTGTTAGGAAATATTTTCGGTAGAAAGGACCCCCCCAAAAAAATCAATAGACATTTACTTATTAATTTCTTATAAGTTATTATAAATAAATATACGTAAATCAATGATTATAAAAGTAATTTCATGAGGTCTTATTTTTCATATCGAACAGAATCACCAAACAGCTAATTAAAAGAACATACCTAATGATTTCAATTATAATCGGTTAGGTAAAAATTTTTCGAATGAAAGTGCTATTCAGCTGTAAGTGGGGTTATAGAAAGTTCAGAGGAAAAATTTTGTTGAATTATTTTCAAATTTTGAAATAATAACCCTTAAAAATTAGCATTTTATAAACTTTTGTCTAAATTGTATGTTCAATGAAATACATGTGATGTAGAGAGTGAGTGGTTTTACCAACGATTGCTTTTTAACCAAACCCCACATATATGAATCTACTATTAGATGCGTCTTTCAAGGCGATCGAAAACAACAACTATGTTGCTTTCACGTTCTTCGTAGGCACTATGGCCATGATGGCTGCTGCTGCCTTCTTCTTCATGGAAGTGAGTAACACCAGTAAAGAGTGGCGGACATCCGTTCTGGTATCCGGCCTCATTACCTTTATTGCTGCTGTTCACTACTATTACATGCGTGGTTACAACCTGGAGACAGGTGCTTCACCCGTATTTTTCCGTTATGTTGACTGGCTGTTGACTGTGCCTCTGATGTGTGTTGAGTTCTACCTCATCACTAAGAAGGCTGGTGGTTCTTCCGGTTTGCTGTGGAAACTCATCTTAGCATCTGTTGTGATGCTCGTTACAGGTTATTGGGGTGAGGCCATTGACCAAGCTCATAGCTGGCAGTGGGGTCTCGCTTCCGGTCTCGCTTATTTCTACATCGTTTATCTGGTGTGGATGGGTGATGTTGCCAAATTGGCCGGTGCTACTTCACCTGCAGTTGCACAAGCAGTTAAAACACTCGGATGGTTTGTACTGGTTGGTTGGGCTATCTACCCAATCGGTTATATCCAGGGTACAGAAGGCGGTTTATTTGGTATGAAAATGAACTTCGGCCTTGACATGGATGTGATCTACAACATCGGTGACGCTGTTAACAAAATCGGTTTCGGTCTGGTTATCTATGCATTGAGCAGAAAAGAAGCTTAATTCATTACCATTCCTTAATTGAATACATTAAATAATGGGTACCCCCGGTACCCATTATTTATTTATACCCATGCAAAGCCATTATCAGTACATAATTATCGGTGCCGGATGTGCCGGCTTGCAATTGGCAAATGCCCTTTTGAATGACTCCGGGCTTTCAACAGAATCCCTATTAATCATTGAGGCATCTGAAATTCACGAGGAGAAAACCTGGTGCTTTTGGAATCCGGAGAAACATAAGTATAGTCACCTGGTTAAAAAAAAGTGGAAGAGTATTGCTTTCCGCGCCAGGGACACATCAGTAAAGGCAGCACTACCTGATCTTTGTTATCAGTATATTTCAAGCACTGACTTTTATGAACATCAGCTCAATTGGCTTCGCAAGGATACTCGGGTAACATTTTTATTCGAGCCGGTGAATAGTATCAAATGGAACAATGGTATTCGTCAGG
>JBJTJJ010000198.1:0-1972 GCA_046095445.1 Sediminibacterium sp. | reverse complement strand
TGAGTCCATCATTTCCTCCATTCAATTGCACAATGACCAATACATGATCTGTTTCAGTTACCGGCTGCAACAAAGAAGTCAATTCTGGTGAATCCATGCCAAATGCACGAAAAGAAAATCCATTCATGAAGGAGGGCAGTAGAATTCCTGCCGGCAATGTTTTCTGTAGAAAGTCTCTTCTTTTCATGGGTGGATGGCTGGTGAATAGATTAACACAACTGGTATTCGGAAAGATTCATCAGATATTTTAAAAGGTCTCTTAATCGTGTTCTCACAAAGCTGGTATTGGCTGTATTGCCGGGTTGAGCAATGAAAAGGTTCCAGGCATCTGTCCAATAATGATCCAATGCCTGACCAGCGAGAAGTATATCTCTCTTAAGTTGGTTCTTAGATGCCGTAGAAATATCCAAACGGAAAATCAAAGCAGTAATATCGCTGATGAGTTGATTAGGATCCCCGGGAGCAGATAATTTTTTAGCCCACTCAGCAGCATCAATTACAATTTTGAATCCATTGAAGGTATAGCCATTGACTACCATAACGTCTGTGAACTGATTCCGCTTAGGAAGCGTATCACTGTTGATCCAGACTTCGTAAAACATGGGTTCCTGATAATAGGCCTTCCAGCCGCTGACATCCGGCGGATCTCCGATCATCTGTTGCATATTCATGGCCCAGGAAAACAAGTAATTGAAATGTCCGTAGTTCGTAAGATAATCACTCGCCGGCGGCAATGCTACTCCAAATTCACGGCACAAACCCACTACCTGGTCGATCGGACTTTTTATCTGACACCCAATAGTGAGAGAATTGAAGAAGTGTTCGCTCTTCAGCAATGCTTCCAAAACGGGCTTAATCTCGTAATTATTCTGAACAAAAATATTAGCAAGGGGAGTAATGATAGTGGCTTCAACAGTTGCATCAATATCATAATAAATGAACCAGTGATAGAGACGGCGACAAATGTATTTACTCACCTCCTGGGTGGCAAATATCAAATTCAGTAACTCATCCAGCTCCTGCTCCCCGGCAGTAGCAGTAGTTCGACCCGCAATAACTGTATTGTTATAAAAAGAAGAGAATGATTTGGCGGTCTTATCGTGACGTGCTATGTCGAAAAAAGAGGTTCCGGTTGTATTGTTGATGCGCCAGCCGGTTAAAACACGTGCTGCAGCTTTTACATCATCCTCAGTGAATTTAGAATTTGGTCCCTTACCACAACAAAAAAGTTCTTGCAATTCACGGGCATAATTTTCATCCGGTGCTGTTGCAGTATTTAATTGCCCGTTGAGATAGATCAACATTCCGGGATCCAGTGTAACCGCTCTGGTCAAAGTTTTGAAATTACCCAATGCCTGAGTTCTCAATAAATTATGGTGACGATAAATCAGGATAGGATTACCAATTGTATCTGTTTCTGTGGCGAAATGATTGTGCCAGAACAAAGTCATTTTTTCACGGATACTCCTGTCCTGATTGATCATATTACCGATCCACCATTTGCGGAATGAGCTGATTCGGTTGCCATTCAAATTTCCATCAGCACCCAGATCATTTACCCAGGTGGTGCCGGGTGCAATGTTGATATCAGGACGTGGAACATTGGTACCAGGTGTATAGTCTTTTACCGGTGGGGAGGGCAAGGGGGCTGAAGGATTCAGTAGCTCGCTGATGGCCGCCCCAAATGAAATCGAAGAAAAATAGTTGACATCTTCCGGCTTGGCGCCAAAAGTGGTTCTTTTCAATAAGTGAATGACCTGCGCCCGAGACCAGGTACCCGCATAAGGGGTTAATCCCCCGCCCGGAGGCAAAAAGGAGGGCTGTTCCTGCTTTTCTTGTTCGATTACACCTGCAGGAAGTACGCTGGATAAAAATTTTCTTCGCAGCATGGATTTAATTCTATAGTCAAGATACATAATTAAATTGATTTGCTGCCTGTTTTACAAATTAATAACATATGCATATATTTTTT
>JBJTJJ010000197.1:0-14377 GCA_046095445.1 Sediminibacterium sp. | reverse complement strand
AACTAATTCAGTTGCCCTTTTGCCCAATGATAGAACTGTACTCCTGCAACTAATCAACGGCCAAAAAAGAAAGCAAGAGCAATATTGGGGCTCTGGATTTTTATCACAATCACCGGGTATAGTTTCCTTGAACCAATCAGTAAAAAGTGCAGAAGTTACCAACAGTAAAGGGGAAAAAAGAAAACTGCAATGAAAAAAAATCTAATCGTTTGCTCCCTATTGATCATCGGCTTTACCAACTGCAGGCAAACTGATCATACACTTTCTCTTCCCGGTGCAGAGTTGCAGCATTTCTGTAACCAAGCACTGACGGATGTTATTGTTTATGATATTATTTCTCCCCCCGTTGCCAGCAGAATGTATGCGTATAGCAACCTCGCTTACTATGAGGGTCTTTGCGCTGAGCAAGATAGTCTTACGTCAATACTTCCTCCACTCAAAGGTTTCGAAAAATTGCCAATCAGTAATAATACCGGCCAGTTGAATCATCGGTTAACTGCTGCGCTGGCGTTCATGAAGGTAGCAAAAGCACTTGCTTTTTCTAAGGATAGTATTGCGGTTGCCGAAAGGAAAATCAAAGAAGCGTTCGACAGCGTTTCTTCCTCCGACTTAAAAGCAGCGGAAAACAGAGCACAGGAAATCGCTACAGTTATTTTAAAACGTGCAGCCAGCGACCGATACAAAATAACTCGCGGTATGCCCAAATACAGTGTATTTGGTGAAAAGGGTAAATGGGTACAAACCCCGCCAGAATATGCCGACGCTACAGAGCCTCATTGGAGATTGATCAAACCCCTTTTGATGGACACATCCTCACAGTTCCGTCCTCCTCCTCCCCCTCCCTATGACCTCACTCCTGCCAGCTTGTATTGTAAAGAACTCAAAGAGGTTTACGAACTGAGTCAAACCATAACCCCGGAACAAGATACAATTGCACAATTTTGGGATGACAATCCATTTGTCACCAAACATGCAGGCCACTTCACTTATGCCAATAAGAAAATCACTCCTGTTGGACATTGGATTGGGTTACTCGCAATCTTTTCAAGACAAACCGGTGCCAATGAACTCAAAACTGCTTTGGCATATGCTACAACGGCAGCCGCCATATTTGATGGATTCATTTCTTGCTGGGACGAAAAATTCAATAGCAGCACAGTGAGACCCATTACCGTTATCAGAAGCAGTTTTAACTCAGAATGGAACTCTCTTCTTCAAACCCCGCCCTTCCCTGAATATACCAGTGGACATAGTGTAATATCTGCCGCAGCAGCCACCACTTCAATAGCAGTTTTTGGAAATGATTTTAGCTTCAGGGATACTGTTGAAGTCAAATACCTCAATCTTGTTCGGGACTTTCCCTCCATCAGAGCAGCTGCCGATGAGGCAGGAATCAGCAGATTGTATGGAGGAATTCACTTTCGCGCTGCCATCGAAGAGGGAAAAAAGCAGGGAAATAAGATAGGTGAATTATATATAAGCAAGCTCTTGCTAAAAAAATAAACAGATTATAATTTTGCATTCGTAAAAAAGTAAAAAATGAAAAAGATTATTGGATTACTGATTTTGATTGGAGTTGCTGTCAGTCTCATTTTTCTATCCCGCAATAATGTCAAAACATATATGTCAGCAAATATAATTGACTGTCCCCCCGATGCAGTCTCTCGCATATTCTTGGACGCTGAACAGAGAATGAAATGGCTGCCCGGAGCGAATAAGACTGATAGCAGCTTTGAATGGGAAGGGAAAAAATATACGATAGAGAAGTTACTACTAAATGGTTTTTATGCGATAGACCTTAATGAAAAAAACATCATCGAATTCAGTTTTACCCCAGCATTAAAAAATCAAACCCAATTCAATATAATTGCTACAGAAGGTACTCAGGGCAACTTCTTTTCAAGGATCGCCAAAGCTATTTCAAAACCCGTCAAGAAAACTGCAGAAGGTTTATTGTTGAAAGTGACTACTTTTTTTAGCGAACCAAAAAATGTATACGGCATAGATATAATTAAAGGGCGTGTTGAAAATTTCAATTGGATATCTACCATGAAAAATTTCGACTACTTCCCGTCTACACCAGAAGTTTATACTGTCATTGACACGCTGGAAAAATTTCTTGCCTCCAAACAGGTTGCTATTTTAGGACAACCGATATTACATATTCGTCCGTTGGATGAAAAAACATTTCAACTAATGACAGCAGTTCCTGTAGAAAAACCGATAGAACCCACCGAACTGTTCAAGAACAAAACCATGACGCAGGGCTTTCTGATGAAAGCAAATGTGACCGGTGGATGGTCAAAGGTCACCCTGGCTGAAAAAGAGTTGGAGAATTACCTGCGTGATAACCACAAACAGTCCCCAGCCATTCCCTATCAACAGTTAATTACAGACAGAAGAAAACAAACGGACTCAACACAGTGGGTTACGCAAATTAATTACCCTGTATTTAATTAGCAATAATTAAATGGCACTATTTGTCTGTACTACTTGTGTTGGATAATTTGCCAGCTATCATTGTTTTTTGCTAAGATGTAGGCCTGTTTCCCGGCTATGTTGATGGGCAGTATCTTACGAACTTGTCCGGCTATCCTGAAATTATTGATGATATCGACTTTCGGCTCTTTTCCAACTCCATATTGTATCGATAAACCTTCACCGGCATCCTGTCTTCCAATCTCGACATTATATTCATAAAAATTTCCGAGGTGAAGTAATCTGAGGCCGGCTGCATCCTTCTGTGCAACAGATGCACGTAAACTTGTGAACTGGGCAGCACCGGGGAGTGTCAATGTCTCAAAACGTAAATTACCCTGATTCAGGAAAACGGTGTTGGCAAAATCATTGGCATACAAACGATGAGCAGCCTTCCACTTAGCGGAGGGAAAAAGTTTACTTACGCTTGTCTTGGCAAATTCTTCCGCATAAAGAAACTTCTTTTTCAAAACCGGCATGCGCTTCTCTAACTGGGTTTTACTAGAAAAGCAGATTTCCTCTCCGCGAAGATGATATGTTAGTATCTGTTCGAAGATACCATTGTCATCAAAATCGCCGACCCACATTTGAACAGGCTCCTTTTCACTTGCCTGTAAGCGGCTGTTCAACCCAAAATTACCCGCTACAATATCCAGATCACCATCTCCATCGACATCAGTAGGTGTACAACTGTTCCACCAGCCATGCCGATTGGTAATTACTTTTTTCTGCATCTTCTTTCCTACAGTAAGCCAAAGATCAATTCCTCCCCAATCGTAACTAACAATCAAATCCGACTGACCATTCTTATCGAAGTCCTGCCAATGTGCATCGGTGATCATTCCGGGAGTTACAAGTTCAGGACACCATTGTGTGGTTTTGTCCTCAAACTGCATCTTACCATTGTTGGCCAACTAGTAAGACCGGGTAGGAACCCCATATTTCCACGGCTCAGCCCTTCCACCTAGAAACAGATCGGGAAATCCATCAGCATTGACATCGTTGACTGCTATACAACTAAACGTTCCGTAAATACCGGGAAAAGCGCCCTGCTGACGCGTTAGCTTTCCGGTTCCGTCATTGATATATAAGAGTGGTTGCTGGTGCTCATCATTGCCGTAATATTCATTACCGCCCGTGGCAATCAACAGGTCAGGGTAACGATCACGATTAACATCTAACCATACAGCCGCCACATGCTCCCACATTGAATCGGCTGCCAGCGCAGGTTCGGGTAACTTTTTGAAGGTGCCACCGGCTGTTTGAAGATAAACTGCTGCGGGATAACCCTTCGATGCCCCGGCAAAAATATCTTCTAAGCCATCTCCATTGATATCAGCCACAGCCACAGCAGGCCCCTCAGTAGACATCATAGCAGGCATCAGTGGTTCCCGGTTGAATTCATTGAATACATTTTCAACATGCCGATAATTAAATCCTGTGCTGACAGTCACATCTTCCCATTCTACCTGCGTCTTCTCTTGATTGAACCTATCGAAGTTATATACGGGCAACCCGGGATTGTATCTAAAGGTATCTCTACGATTAGTATGTACATCAATGAACTGGTAGCGTTTGTCAGGCCAAATAAGAATTGCCGAATCGATCTTCCTGTTACCAAGACCAATGTGCATCGGAACTAGCATGCTGGACTGAAAACCATGTACGGGCTGGTATTCATAGTTGGCAACCTGATGTTGACTATATAATAAAATCCTTGCTCCAATGGCGAGCGGATTTAACTCACTTCCCCGCAGGGTGATATTGGCAGAGGGTTTTGTACTTTTCGGGGTATTGGTATTATTGCTGTATATCAATCCCGGATCATCAATGTTATTTACCACAATATCCAGATCACCATCTAAATCAAGATCTGCATAGGCTGCCCCATTGGAAAAGGTGGGAAGATTATTTTTGATACTATCAGTATAATTATCAAAATGAAGATTTCCTGTGTTCCGGAAAAACTGATTAGGAATCTTGATTTCCGGAAATTTTTTAGTGAGTGAAAGATCCTTGTCCCTGATTGTGTTAGATCGTAACTTTTGTTGAATGTCTTCTCCCGAAACAAAGTTGATATAGTCAATATCATTCATTCTTTTGGGAATCCCATTGGACACAAAAAGGTCTTTATTGCCATCATTATCAAAATCCATCCACAGAGCTGCCCAACTCCAGTCTGTCGCCTGGATTCCTGCATATTGGCCAATTTCACTAAAACTACCATTGCCCCTGTTTATTTGAAGATTGTTGCGGGCATATTGATACATGTAACCATAAAATATTTTTTGTTCAAAGATGGTATAATCATCCTCAGCCAGGGAACGCCGCAGCATATAGGGGTCATAGGGTAACATGTCCATAGAAATCACATCCGGATGAGCATCGTTGTTGATATCAGCCACATCTACGCCCATACTAAACTGGCTGGTATGAGCAAGACGCTGAATATTTTCATCCCGGAAACTTCCGTTTTTCTGATTGATGTACAGATAATCATTTTCATGAAAATCGTTGCCCACGTAAATATCGGGCCACCCATCCATGTTGATGTCAGAGACCGCGACACCCAGTCCGTAACCGATTCTGGTTCCCTTGATTCCGGCTTCACGTGTAACATTGGTGAATTTCCCTGAAACAGATCCATCTTTTTCTTTCCGTGTATCATTGCGGTAAAGGCGTTGACCGGCGAGCGAGTCAAAAGTGTTGTCAAATACCTCTCTGGGTGCGTAATTTCCATCGTGGTTGACAGAATGATTCAGCAGAAACATATCCAGATCTCCATCACCATCATAATCCAGGAAGGCAGCGTGGGTGCTAAATCCTGAAAAATCAAGGCCGTAATCAGCAGCCCGCTCTGTGTAATGAGGAATCCCTTTCACATCGATGCTATCGCACACCAATAATTGGTTTTTTCCCTTGAGTATTTTGTAATTACCTACTTTACATACATAAATATCCAGTAATCCATCCCGGTTGATATCGATGAGTGAGACGCCGGTGCTCCAACTGCTATCACGAGGTATCGCTGCAACCGAAGACACTTCTTCAAATTTCATTTGTCCCTTATTTAGGTAAAGGGCATTGGGATGCTGACTGGCTGCGAAAAAAAGATCGGGTAAACCGTCGTTATTAAAGTCCCCCACTCCCACACCCGCTCCATTGTAATAATACATGTAAGAGAAGAGATTGAAGGCAGGTGTTGGCTGTAATCTGTTAGCGAAGGTGATACCTGTCTGGCTGCTGTCAAGAACAGTGAACAGCGAGTGAGTGGATGAGTTCTGCTTTCTGCACGAAGGGGTATATATTCCAATCAGGAAAATAATAATCATTGTAACTAACCTGCCTGAAATGGTTCTTACATCCATGGATGATTATTTGCTCGCTCCCAGCACATAAGCCACCGGTCGGTCATTGTTGATGAGAAAGAGGAACATGTCTTTGTTCCCTTGTTTTGTTGTTACAATATTTCGTACAGCTCCGCGAATCCGGAGTCCGGTTTCTTGCGGAGTTAATGTCGAGAACCCGCCCTTTTTATTATTGATCAATACTTGTCCGTATCCTGCATCCAATCTGCAAAACTGCGGTAATATGTCAAAAAAATTGCCGGCAGTCACCAAATCCGGATATCCGTCCTGATTGATGTCTTTCATTTGAATAGCATTCAATGACGTAAGTTGAACGTTAAGCGGTAAAGGTTGAACTGTGAAATGTCCTTTGCCATCATTGAGTGCTACAACAGAGTAGCTACAATTGACTTCCTGCATCACAGCACCATCCATATTTTTGCCAAACAAATCCTGTACAGACTTTTTGGCGAATTCAGCATGTATAAGATTTTCTTTCTTGAGGCCAGGCAACTGATCGGTGATCTCCCGTTTCGTAAACACGGGCATGTCTTTTCCATCAATGTTTTGAGAAATAATTTTATCCGGAATACCATTGTTATCAAAATCTTTCAACCACAAACGTACAGGTTGCGTTGTGGTGGGTCTGAGATAAAAGTTCTCGCCTAAATTTCCGATGATGAAATCTATATCCCCGTCTTTATCTATGTCTCCTGCAGTGATTGTTTGCCACCAACCTTTGTAGGCGGAGAGTCCGTTATCAATTTCGTTCCATTTTCCATTAGCATATTGAAATGAGCGGGGTGCCATCCATTCTCCTACAACTGTTAACACAGAACTAGCCCCCTTTTGTAAAGGAAGCCATGTAGCGGAGGTAATCATTCCCAATTGAAGAAAAGCAGGTGCCTGGGATGCAGTTACATCTGTAAAGTTTCCTTTGCCATCATTTTGCAATAGAAAAGAAGCGGGCAAAGTTCCATAATCCTGTGGCTGACTTCTGCTTCCTGCAAACAAATCCAAATCACCATCCCCGTCATAGTCCATTGGCACTAGAACGGCACACTTGGTATTATTGATGGGAGTAGCTCCGGGTTTCAACTGGAAATTTCCTTTACCGTCGTTAAGGAATAAAAGATGTTGAAATGCCGGAGAAGCTGATGTTGCAAAGTTTCCACCCCCACCTGTATAAAGATCAAGGTCGCCATCCTTATCTGCATCCAGAAAAACCGCTGCATTGATATCACTGAAATGATACTTGACAAAATCAGGGATTGGTTTTTGTTGGTATCCATTTTTTGTCTGCAGGTACAATTGTCCCGGCATCTTCCTGCTTCCTCCAACATATATATCTTCGAGTCCATCACCATTGACATCGCCGGTGGCAGCACAGGGTCCTACTCTGGACAACATGAAGGGTATGTTTCGTTCATAGTAGAAATCAACATAATCATCTTCCTCATGGGCTTGAATGGAAACCGTTGTTGGCTGAAAAAGTGGCTGTACTGAGGACTTTGTTTCTTTGGGAATATTTTTAATGGCGTTATTGTAAGCAACTGTATAAAGGGTATCGGTTCCGGGTTTCAGCAGAACTGTATGAGATTTATCGGGCCAGATTATCTGAACTGAATCTACCTGTTCATTGCCAATACCAATGGTCTGTTTATATTCAACAGAGGACTGGAAGCCGCGTGCAGGGAGTATTTCACGGGTAATCACTTGTTTCCCCCCATACACTTTGATGCGTGCGCCAATCGCAAAAGTATTGGGTATTTTATAACTCAGCAGGAAAGAGATATAATGCGCATTTTTTCTTTCGCTGGTTGTATTCCGATATACCTGTGCCGGTTGATTTACGTTACTGATGACAAGATCGAGGTCGCCATCATTGTCCAGATCAGCGTAAGCGGCACCATTGGAGAAACCCGGCTTATCCAGTCCCCAATCAGTTCCCTGATCAGTAAACTTGAGGTTGCCGGTGTTCCTAAAAAATTTGTTGGCAACTGGTACTGAGGGCATTTTATTGATTACCGTATTTACCTCTTCTTTCTTTCCGGTTACCACCATTTGTCTGACAACATCATTGGCAAAAAAATCAATAAAGTCCTGGTCAGTTACATCGCGATAAATACCATTGCATACCAAGATATCTGATAGTCCGTCATTATCACCATCTAAAATTAAAGCACCCCAGCTCCAGTCACTGGCAGCTACTCCACTGTAGAACCCTGTCTCCAGAAAATAACCGGTGCCGTCGTTGACTTGCAATGAATTCTGGGTGAACTGGTTGTAGAAACCCTGTTGTTGTTTCAATTGGAAAACATCATACCCTTCAAAGGAAGTATTGGTTTTTAACCGGTAATCATCGCCGGGTAACATGTCTGTAGTGAAGATATCCGGGTGACCATCATTGTTGATGTCCTGGATGTCTGCCCCCATGGAGGACAGACTCACATGCTGTATCCGTTCTTCCAACTCATCTTTAAAAGTGCCATTGCGTTGGTTGATGTAGAGATAGTCTTTCTCGAAAAAATCATTGGATACATAAATATCGGGCCATCCATCGTTGTTGACATCGCCTACTGTTACCCCTAGTCCGAAACTGATAATACTGCCGTAGATACCTGACTGCTGAGTGACTTCGCTGAACTTACCGTTGTCATTTCTATAGAGATGGTCTCCGCCACCCTTTAGAAAATCAGCAACATTGGCCTGGCTGGCAGGAATTTGACGCGTATTGGAATAATTGAGGGTGTTGACGGGTATTGGACTGTTATTAACAATAAAGCAATCCAGGTCGCCATCGAGATCATAATCAAAGAAGGAAGCGTGGGTAGTATATCCATTATCGTCAAGTCCGTAAGCAGCGGCACTATCAGTAAAAGTAAGGTTATGGTTATTGATGAAGAGCTGGTTCTTTCTTAATTCCGGTTCCATCATGTTGCCTGCATTGCACACATAGATGTCTAGCCAGCCGTCGTTGTTGATATCAACAAAAACTACTCCGGTACTCCATTGTGGTTTTTTAGAAAACCCTGCTCTTGCTGATATATCTTCGAATTCGAAGTTGCCTTTGTTCAGGTAGAGCTGATTACTTCCCTGGTTAGCTGTAAAAAACACATCAGCAAGACCGTCATTGTTGATGTCACCCGTAGCTACACCACCCCCATTGTAAAAATTACGGTATTTGAAAACATTGAATTCTTTTGTCTCTTCAATATTATTTTGAAATTGAATGGAGGTATGATCCAGCAGTGAGAATCGTGCTTCATTGTTTTTAGATTGCCCGCAGGAAAGCAGTAACAGTGGCGTAAGAAATGTAAGGATGTAACGCATGATAGCTAATTGCTGCAAAGTTGACTAAATGGGAGCAAAGTACCTATATCCCCACGTTAAAAAAGGCCGCCTTTTGGGCAGCCTTTTTTAACTCAGAGAGTAAATCTATTAATAACCGAAGTTTTGCTTCAGATTAGGATTAGATGAGAGAGAGATGGTAGGGATTGGGTAAACCACCTTGTATCCTTCAGACTTATTAGGTCTTTCCTGTACAGGGTTGTTGAATACTCCAAAACGAATCATATCATTTCTTCTCCAGCCCTCAATGTACAGCTCACGACCTCTTTCAGCCAGGAGAGAAGTCAGGTTAACTGAAGACAGAGCTGAAGCACCTCTTGCAGCACGTACACCATTTACCAGGCTCAGAGCAGTCTGACCACCGGTAGCAGTACCACCACGGAGAATGGCCTCAGCTTTCATCAGCATAACATCAGCTTCACGGAAGAAAGGAAATTCGTTGCCACTTCCCCAACCACCACCATTGATAGAGGCAGGTTCAAGTAAGAACTTATTTATACGGATACCATCAGCTTCTCCGTTGAAGAAGATACTGGCAGTGCGCTTAAAGATCAGTGGGTTACCGGAACGATCGAACAATGGTCCAATCGGATCACCGATATTACCTGGCTGCTTAGGATTGCTGCGGCTAACAGGACCAAACGCTTGTCCAACGAGGAAACCAGCAACTGGTCCAACAATGCTGGTGTAACCTGCAACTGTATCACGTTTGCGCTTGTCTGAATCTTCGAAGCTATCATAGAAATCAGACAGGGTGGTGAAACCATTCCATCCTGAAGGACGCTGGTTATAATGCCAGCCCATGCAAGTAGCCCAAACGTTGTTGGCACCACCGCCGGCACGTGGATCACCACCATTCTTACGAACGAAGATGTTTTCTGTGGAAACTGTACCATTGTCCCACTTAAAGTTATCCCAGTAATAAGTATCGAGAGACAAATCAGCATTAGCTAAAATTTTATCGCAATTCTCGATTACTTTGTTCATATCAGCAGCGCTGAATGTATAGGGTCCTTCTGGTTTGGTAGGATCAGCTTTATAAACTGCTTTGTTCAAATAAGCTTTCGCGAGCAAAGCCCACGCTGCTTCTTTAGTTGCCTGAGCACGGATATCTCTGGTGAAAGCTGGAAGAGTAGCAGAAGCAGTTTCAACTTCAGCAATGATGCTGTCGATTACATTTGCTCTTGAAATCACTTTAGGGATAGCAGAAGCAACTGCAGTTGCAGGGCGGCTCTGAACCTGACCATACAGGTCGCAGGTCAAGAAGCGGAAGAAGCCACGGAGGAACTGACCTTCAGCTTTTACCAGACCTGAACCTGATTCAGCAACCAGGGTAGTTTGGAAAAGAGCAGAGTTCAGACCATTCCATACGTCGTTGATTTGGTTGTGGTCTCCGGCCCAAGTATGCAGGTGCAGACGGCGCCAGGTTCCAAAGTCATCCCAGTCAGTACCACGTGTTGGACCCATCAACTCATCTGTTGAATGTTCCTGCATGGCCTGATAACCGTACTGACCTACCAATCCATTCAATTGCTCATAAACAGCCGAAATAGAGGGGGGAGTCGGAGCACCGCTTGTTGTAGGCGGGGCGACCGAGTTAGGTCCTCCCAATTCGGGTTCCAGCTTACTACAGGCACTGAATCCAACAACACCCGCAGCAAGAGCCAGTAAGAGGTATTTTTTCATATTTGTTTTCATTTTTACAGTTTTGTTATTTCTGAATTAGAAGCCAATTGTTGCACCGAAAGTGAACACACGTGGTCTTGGATACTGAGTGTAGTCAAAACCTCTGGAAGGAATACCGTTGATGTTTTTGTCAACGTTTACTTCAGGGTCTATACCACTGTACTTAGTGAACAGAGCCAGGTTCTGACCTGATGCAAACAGTGTGAGCGATTTGATAACATTTGTCTTTTTAAGATCAACTGCATAGCTCAGGTTTACGTTAGCCAGGCGGATGAAGTCACCTTTCTCCAGGAATCTTGTTGAAACAGATCCGGGGTTGAAAGGATTCTCTGGTCCGTTACCCACTTCGTTGGTTACATTACGTCCGTTGCGCAAGCTTCCTTTTAAGAACAACGCATTGGCAGTATTGTTGTACACATAGAATCCGGTTACAGCATTGGCGAAGATGCTCAGGTTCCAATTGCCGTAAGTGAAGTTGTTGGTCAAACCGGCAAAGAAGTTAGGAAGAGCAGTTCCCACCAGTTGGTTGGCTGCACCACCTGCATAACGAGCATTACCATTACCATCAAAGCCCTGGAATACTGGTACAGACCAGGTGAAGATCGGACTGCCATTCGTCAAAGTTTGAGCGAAGGCGCCGGTCAGACCCTGACCGCTAACAGCACCGGTATTGATGGGGGTAGGAAGACCTTCGATGTTGTTTTTCACCGTAGTCATGTTGTAGTTAACATCCCAGCTGAATTTACGACCCTGTACGAGTTTGTAATTCAAGCTCAATTCCCATCCCTTGTTGATTACGCTACCGTTCAGGTTGATCCACCAGAATGCTGATGGAGCGAAACCACCCGGAGTTGGAGCGAAGAACAACATGTTGGTACGCTTAGTATAGTAGTAATCGATGGTAGCAGACAATCTTCTGTTTTTAGAAGTCAGGTCGATACCAAAACCTGTAGTAGCAGCTTGCTCCCATTTCAGGTCAGGATTACCCTGCTGGATGAAACGAGTAATTGCACCAGGACCAGTTACAGTACCTGTAACCGGATCGAATTTTTGCTGCAGGTTCAAGGCGGCATAAGAACCGAGGTTATCCTGGCTACCCAATACACCGTAGTTAGCACGGAAACTCAGGTCGCTGAGGATACCACCCAATGCCTTTTGAATGAAATCTTCATTCATAGCACGCCATTTGAAAGCGAAGGCTGGGAACACACCATAACGGTTGTTGGAACCGAATTTAGAGGAACCATCCGCACGTACAGTAGCAGTTAAGAAATACTTATCCGCATAAGAATAGTTAACGCGGGTGAAGAATGACTGCAATGTATTCTTATCAAATCCAGGTACGAAAGTTGCATAGTTTCTGAACTGACCTACATCTTTCTTGAAATCATATCCGGGACCAGGAACTGAAGTCAGACCAAGACCCCAACCAACACGACCTTCGTATTCACTCTGGAAGCTCTGGTTAGAGTAACCGAGGATAGCATTCAGATTGTGTTTGCCGAAAGATTTATCGTAAGTCAGGTATTGCTCAAACAAAACAGATGTATTTCTAAGCGTTTGCTCAGTCATACGACCATTTTGCTGGATACCATTGTTCAAATCACGTCCGAAGATATTAACAGTTCCACCATAGGCATTAGAACCTAAGCGAGGATCTGCAAATGCAGTACGAACAGATTTATTTTGATCATAACCAAATACTGCCTTATAAGACAACTCTTTAGTGATCTGATAAGTAGCAGACAGGTTATTCAGGAAACGATTGATGTAATCACGGTCATCAAAGTAAGCCAGCATTTGAACCGGGTTACGCTGATCGCCGGGCTGGAAGAAAGTTCCATCGGCATTTTTAACAGGGTTAGTTGGATTGAGCTGAAGAGCAGCGCCCAACAAGCTTCCCTGGTAACCGGCATTGTTAGAAAGCGGAGGATACTGACTCTTAGTGTTAGAGTAAGTTGAGGCCAGTTCCAATTTCAATTTATTGTCCATCAGCATCTGAGAAACGTTGGCACGGATGGTCATACGCTGCAGAGCACTGTTGCGTACTATACCCTGCTGGTCATCGTAAGAACCACTGATGCGAGCAGTTGTACCACCTACATTATATCCCCAGCTGAGGTTATAATTTTGAGAGATAGCAGTTCTGAAGATCTCATCCTGCCAATCGGTTACAGCGCCATTGTCAATTAATTTAACGGCTTCGCCAGCAGCAACAGGATCAGCACCACCATCGATGTTAGCTTTTCTAGCAGCCAACAGGAAGTCTGAAGCACTCATCAAGTCATAACGCTTAGCGGTAGTTGCTACGTTCGTGTTGGCACTCAGGTTAAATGAACCATTGCGACCTCCACGACCACTCTTGGTAGTAATCAAGATTACACCATTCGCACCTCTTGAACCGTAGATTGCGGCAGCAGATGCGTCTTTCAATACAGTAATGCTCTCAATATCGTTAGGGTTCAGGAACACCAATGGATTCTTGGGGGTAGTACCACCCTCAACACCACTAGCAGATCCTAATGTACCACCTTGACCCAGGGGCACACCATCCACCACATACAGAGGCTCCTGAGCACCACTGATGGAACCCGTACCACGGATGTTGATGGTAGCTGCTGCACCGGGTTCACCGGTAGCAGGCGTAACCAGCACACCGGGCGTACGACCCTGCAGTAACTGATCTGGAGTTGCAATTTGACCTTTGTTAAAGTCTTTGGTAGTTACATTGGCAACAGAACCTGTCAGGTCCTTTACCTTACGTGTACCATAACCTACTACCACTACTTCACCCAACTGCTCATTGGTAGCAGCCAGAGAAATATTAATAGAGGAATTAGCACCCACGGCAACTTCCTTGCTTCCAAAACCTACACTGGAAAATACCAGGGTTGCATTGGAGGCGGCATCAATACGGTAGGAACCATCATTGGCAGTTTGTGTACCAGTGCTGGAACCCTTTACAACAACAGAAACTCCGGCCAGCGGAGATCCATCCTTCGCATCAGAAACTTTTCCCGTTACAGACTTCGTTTGGGCATGAGCCGCAACAACGAAGAAGCACGCAAAAAGCCCCGTGAGTAAGGGCATAATTAGCTTCTTACAATTCATAGTTGGCAGTTTATTGGTTAAAATAAGCGAAACAAATATAGAGGATTTTGTGAAAAAAAATTTTTTGTTATATTTTTTAATATTAGAAATGGGTATCAGGTACACAAAAAGACTTCCCGGCCCTACATAACGCTGCATCATATTAAAAAATTACTATGTAAGCTACCCATTAATAAATATATTTTATTTATATATGTTAAGTAGGCCTATCTCTTATAATAATTGTACACCAAGGCGGCCACGGTTGACAAAGCAAGCTTGGTTGCCCCCTCGTCAGTCGCACCCTTCGAGAGCAAAACCAGCACCAACTTCCCCCCGCCGGGTAAAAAAATGATGCCCGCATCATGGAAAACACCGGTAATCCAGCCCGTTTTGTGCGCCACAGGAGTGCCGGAAGGCAACTG
>JBJTJJ010000196.1:0-2942 GCA_046095445.1 Sediminibacterium sp. | reverse complement strand
AATTAATTCTACAAATGGCTAATGGAAGGACTAATTTGATGCAGAATCGGCCAAAAGCAGTTGTCGCTGATAAAGTTTCGCGTAATATCCCCCTTTTTTAATGAGTTCGTCATGATTTCCTTTTTCTATAATATGTCCGTTTTCAAGTACCATGATTTGTGAGAAGGAAAGAGCTGTAATAATCCTATGTGTAATGAAAATGAGGGTTCTTCCCTCCATCCATTCATTCAAATTACCGGCAATGTTTGCTTCCGTGGCCGTGTCAACAGCGCTCAGGCAGTCATCGAGCAACAGGTAGTGGGGTTCAGACATGAGTGCCCGTGCAATAGATACCCGCTGTTTTTGTCCTCCGCTGAGAGTAATTCCCCGCTCGCCTACCCTCGTCTGGTAACCATTGGGAAAGCCCATGATATCATCGTGTACGCCTGCCATCCGGGCTGCTGCCTCAATTTGTGAGGCAAGGGGCTTTTCTTTACATCCAAAACTAATATTGGCCTCTATAGTGTCACTGAATAGTACCACGTCTTGCTGAACATAGCCAATTGCACTGCGCAACTGCTCAAGTTGAATGTTCTGCAGAGAAAGATTCCCCCAGTTGATAGTTCCTTCCGTGGGATCATACATTCGCATCATCAATTGTGCCAGCGTTGTTTTTCCAGAACCGGTTTTTCCCAGGATCAATATCTTTTCTCCGGGTTGAATGGTGAAGTTGATATTGCTCAGGGCACGTATGCCGGTATGTGGGTAGGTGAATGAAACATGCTGCCAATGCCAGTCAGTTCCCACAGGGATAGGATGTGCGTCGGGTTGATTGCTGATTGTCGGGTTGATGATAAGAAACTCATTGATTCTTTTTTGTGAAGCAGCTGCCCTTTGTATCATACTGGCAGTCCATCCTATCGCACTAACGGGGAAAGTGAGCAAATTAATATAAATTACAAATTCAACGATGGTTCCTACAGCGCCCGGATCTTGAATGGCTTTATAGCTTCCTGCAAGGATAGTAATCAGAATACTAATACCGATCATCAGCGACATGCTGGGAAAATAGATGGCTTCCACCTTTGATAGTCCGATACCTGCTTTTTGATAGGCCTCACTGCTTTTGCGAAAGGCACCAAACATGGCTGTTTCCTGAACAAATGATTTGATAACACGAATGCCGGAATAGGTTTCCTGTGCCTGGGTAGTCATGTCAGAAAGAAGTTGCTGGATCTCTTCACTCTTGTGGTTGATGATGCTATTGACTCTATAGATAGTGAATGCGAGTATGGGAAGTGGTGCCAGCACTATGAGTGATAAGGAGGGATCTCGGCTGAACATGTTGTAAAGACAGAATCCGATCAGTGTAGTAAGGTTGATGAGGTACATAAGTGCGGGACCGGTAAACATTCGAACCCTACTCACATCTTCGGCAATGCGGTTCATTAAATCCCCTGTAGCATGGGTTGAGAAGAATCCAGCGTGCAGAGATTGATAATGGCGGTAGATTTCATTCTTCTGGTCATATTCAATGTAGCGGCTCATTACTATAATAGTTTGCCGCATGAAGAACATGAAGATGCCCCGTAGGATGGCAAAAAGCAAGATCAGCAGACAAGTGATGGTTACAATTTTTGATAGGGGCTGATCTGCTCGGAATAGTGAATTTATGAGAGAGTTGCTCCACGCTGCACCGGAAGCATTTCTAGTAGGATGGATACCGGTTGTTCTTTGTTGTATGTATCCAACGAGGAGTCCGGTAATACGTGGAGCCAGCACTGCAAAAAAGTTACTGGAAATAACAAATACAACTCCGATGATGAGGCGCCATTTGTACTTCCAGAAATAATGTTGTAGTGCGCGCAGGTGCTTCAAAGAATCAAAGTTTATTGAACAAGAGAGTCAGCAATGAACTTGCGTTTGTGCATTTAGTTATTACTGTTTTTTGGCTGTCCAAACATTGTTGGCTTCGTTGCCATCCGGAAGCACTTTATCAGGGTCATACGTAACTGATTCGATTTCCTCTTCTGAGGCAAAGGGGAATGTCCATGAAGTATTGCGCATCCAGATATCTACGGGTAATTGTATTCGCTGTGTTGCACCACTTTTCATTTTGACTTCCAGTATAACGGGCATCACTAGTTTTTCGAGGTTATCGATAGTGATCAGGCAGCCTTTTGTGAAATCGTTGCTGTTAACATATTTTACATCACGTACACCCACATCGTGTTTCCAATTGTATACAAACCATCCACGCCAAAACCATTGCAGACTTTCCCCGGCAGCATTTTCCATGGTTCTGAAAAAGTCATCGGGGGTAGGATGTTTAAAAGCCCAGTTGCGGATATATGTTTGGAAGGCATAATCAAATCTTTTTTCACCCAGAATATGGTCACGCAAGAGATGAAGTCCGACCGCAGGTTTGTTGTATAAAAGAGTTCCGTTGTTTCTTTCTTTCAGGTTATCAGGACCATTGCTCAGGATTGGCTCCAGGGTTGGGTTGGTGAGGAAACGACCTGCATTGTGCATATTAGTTTTGCTGCGTGGTTTGTATTCACCATTATTAAAAACTTCAGTTGACAAAGCGTTGATGAACGTATTGAAGCCCTCGTCCATCCACCCATAGAGGCGTTCATTAGAGCCCACGATCATGGGGAACCAGGTGTGACCAAACTCGTGGTCGTGAACACCCCAGAGTCCTGCTGTTTTAGCACGAAAGCCACAAAAAACGATACCCGGATATTCCATTCCCCCCGGATTTCCGGCAACTGCTGTAGCAGCGGGATAGGGATATTCAAACCACTTATTGGAATAATACTCAATGGAGGATTTTACATACTCAGTAGATCTTCCCCAGGCGTTGTTACCATCGCTTTCGATGGGATAGGCGGATATAGCCATGCACTTTTTACCACTTGGAAGTTTGATGGATGCAGCATCCAGGATAAATGCGGAAGAGG
>JBJTJJ010000195.1:0-1150 GCA_046095445.1 Sediminibacterium sp. | reverse complement strand
GGCTTTCCGGAAGTAAAAGCAGTTGGAAAAAGTAAGTCCACTCTGTTATGTGAAGTCGTAAACGAAAGACCACTTGCATTTCTGAAAGTAATATCGTATTTAGCTTCCAGGTTGGTTTCGTTGTGGGAATTGTTGGGATTAACAACAATGAAGTTGGTGAGCTGCATCACATGCTGAACGATTTTTCCCTTTTCAGGGAAAATGCGATAGGTGATGTTGTTGTAGAGTTGTCTGAAACCCAGACGAATAATGGTGTCTCTTCCGGCATCATAATTGTTAATGCGGGCTACAAATCCCATATCTGTATAATAGTTCGTGCCAATTTTACCCATATCGAGCACGAATG
Organism: Sediminibacterium sp.; assembly: GCA_046095445.1. Taxonomy (GTDB): domain Bacteria; phylum Bacteroidota; class Bacteroidia; order Chitinophagales; family Chitinophagaceae; genus Sediminibacterium. Next base: position 804 of record JBJTJJ010000195.1, on the reverse strand, counting down.
AAAATTTTCGGCGATTGTATTCAAATCCGGCATTGAAGTACTGATTATCACTCGAAATATTTTTTTTGAAAGAGTGGTTATATGCCCCCCAAACACTCCACTCACCATTGTTATTGATATAGTTGAATTCTGCACCAGCATTTCTACCAAATGCATTGAGTGGATTGGCGGCTTTTTCTTCTGCAGATATAAAATTTTCTCTGTTGAGGAAATAGCCTCTCACCACTGATCGTTTGAACAAACGTTGGCTGATACTGGTAGCCATATAATTTTCAGCTCTATAATTATTCTTAACACCTGTTTGCATATTCATGAAGCCAATACGGGTGCTGGGGGAGATGTTTCCTGTAACCCGTGCACCGGCAATGATGGGTATTTTGTTGCCATCGCGGTCGAGACCAATACTGCGGGAATAAAAAGGTCGGATGGGAGGAATGCCATAGTCTGAGAAGAGATCATCATTCTCGAGAAAGAAAGTGCGTCTCTCCGGAAGAAAAATATTGAAGCGAGTAAGATTGGTTACCTGTTGGTCTACTTCAATTTGTGAAAAATCCGGATTCACTGTTACATCCAGATTTAATGCTGAGTTTAAAGCGAGCTTCCCATCAAATCCACCATTGAAGGTTCCTTTTGGGGAAACATTGTTCTCCTTGTCCTGTGAAGTACCACCGGTTAAGTAGGGCAGAAAAACCCAATTGGTTCCGGCAGGCGGTGGCGGCTCTTTCCAGACGAGTGCACCGGTAAATCCCATGTTCATGGATTTAAAATTAACAGGTACCGGAGTCCAGGTAGAATATTCATTTG
>JBJTJJ010000194.1:0-2361 GCA_046095445.1 Sediminibacterium sp. | reverse complement strand
GGTTCGAGTGCCTTAATAGAAATTGATGGAGGTGTAACCTTAGACAATGCCACTTCCATCTTAGAAGCCGGTGCTGATGTATTGGTAGCGGGGAATACTGTTTTCAGATCTTCCGATCCAATCGCAACCATTGCTGCTCTGAAAAAAATCGGTAATTAACTGAGATAATACTGATTGAATCCTTCCTTCCAATCTTACCTATTATTTCCACATCTGTGCATAACAATTATTAGGAAGTCAGCGCAATTAAAGTTTAAATTTGAAACACAAGGTCAATAAAGTGTTGACTGATTATCCATCCAAAAGAAAAACAAATTGACAGACACCATCATTAACCTCGACACAGTAAATCCAATTGAATTTTTTGGCGTCAACAATGGCAAACTGGACATCCTCCGAAAAAAGTTCCCTCTACTAAAGATATTATCCCGCGGTACACAGCTCAAGATCAGCGGTGCTCCTGAACAAATTGAAGCAGCCCGTGAAAAGATTGATCTGATTGTTCAGTACCTGCAAAGAAACGGGCACCTGAGTGAGAACTATTTTGAACAAATACTGGGGGGTGATGATACCGAAACGGTTGACAACTTTGTTGAGCACAATCCCAATGACATTCTGGTTTTCGGTCCCAACGGTAAAACAGTTCGTGCGCGCACGCAGAACCAAAAAAAGATGGTGCAAGCAGTTGACCGCAATGACATTGTTTTTGCTATTGGACCGGCCGGTACCGGTAAAACCTACACTGCCGTTGCACTGGCAGTAAGGGCGCTGAAAAATAAAGTGGTGAAAAAAATCATTCTCACCAGGCCTGCAGTAGAAGCAGGAGAAAGTTTGGGATTTCTTCCCGGTGATCTGAAAGAAAAAATTGATCCGTATCTGCGTCCTTTATATGATGCGTTGGATGACATGATCCCTGCAGATAAGTTGGGCTATTACATGAGCACCCGCACTATTGAAATTGCGCCACTGGCTTATATGCGAGGCAGAACGCTCGATAATGCATTTATTATTTTGGATGAAGCCCAGAATACCAATGACCTCCAGTTAAAAATGTTCCTAACAAGAATTGGAGCCAATGCGAAAGCGATTATAACCGGGGATCCTACTCAAGTAGATCTTCCCCGTAACATGCGCAGTGGATTGGAAAAATCAACCCGCATTCTGAAATCAATCGATGGCATCGCTCATATTGACTTGACCGAAGAAGATGTGGTGAGACACCGACTCGTAAAAGCGATTATCAAGGCCTACGAAAAGGAGAAGGAAAGAGAAGACAAGCAAGGATAATACTTTCAGTTTCTCGTTATTGGTCATTCAATATATCATGACCCAACTTGTCTCGTTTGGTTTGTAAATAACGGAGGTTATAACTATTGGGGGTAGTTTCGATGGGCAATACTTCTGTAACCTCAATTCCATACCCTTTTAATCCGGCACGCTTGCGGGGGTTGTTGCTCAACAATTTGAGTCGGGTAACCCCCAGGTATCTTAAAATTTGAGCACCTACACCGTAGTTTCTGTCATCCATACCGAATCCCAGCTTCAGGTTAGCTTCGACAGTATCTAGTCCCTGTTCTTGCAATTGATAGGCCTTCAGCTTATTGATCAGTCCGATACCTCTTCCTTCCTGATTCATATATACAACAACACCTTTTCCTTCCCTTTCAATCATCTGCATGGCATTGTGTAATTGTTCACCACAATCACAACGCAGGCTTGACAAAATATCGCCTGTAAAACAACTGCTGTGTACCCGGGTCAACACGGGCTCGTCTTTTTCCCAGGTACCTTTAATCAGGGCAAGGTGTTCAGCACCGGTCAATGATTCACGAAATGCTACTAAGGTAAAATGGCCGAATTGAGTGGGCATATCTACCCTCACCAATTCTTCGATCAATGAATCAGTGCGCAAACGAAAATCTATCAGGTCTTTGATGGATATAACTTTCAATCCCAATCTTGCACCAATTTCCATTAGTTGCGGCAGGCGGGCCATGCTGCCATCCTCATTCATTACTTCAACCAATGCACCCCCCGGTTGGAGACCTGCTAAACGGGCCAGGTCTACCGTTGCTTCGGTATGGCCTGCTCTTCTCAATACGCCACCGGAAACAGCTCGCAGGGGAAAGATATGTCCGGGCCTGCCCAATTGCTCAGGTTTTGTTGCAGGATCAACCAATGCCATAACAGTTTTGGAACGATCATGAGCAGAGATGCCCGTGGTGGTATCATCGCTGATCAAATCTACTGAAACAGTAAAAGCTGTTTCGTGTAAGGAAGTGTTGGATGTTACCATCGGGGACAGTTGCAGGGCGGCGCAACGTTCTTCTGTTAGCGCACAACAGATCAATCCCCTACCCT
>JBJTJJ010000193.1:0-16954 GCA_046095445.1 Sediminibacterium sp. | reverse complement strand
AGAGCGCGGGTAAAATCATAGCTCAATTGAACCTGAGAGGCCTTCCAGCCCATGAATGCTGTTATCACCGTCAGCAACAGCAACATCTGCAGCCGATACTTTAATATGAATTTCCCCAACGTGTACCACATAGACTAATATTGTAATCGCAAAGAAAAGAATAAATTCGGGAGTGTTGGTTGTATTTTCATTGGTCTACCACCAAGATCGGCTTAGCCCACCAGAATAAAGGCCAATAACTGACATATGATACCTGAGATGAGTCCGGTATAGACTTCCTTATTGCTATGATCGCTGATGATCAAGCGTGCAGAAGCAACTAAGCCGGACAACAGGGTCACCGAGAATATATATACCCAGAGGGGCAAGGCGTAGTACCATGAAAACAATATGACTGCAGCAACAGCGCCTCCTGCAGCCATGCCATGCAGACTTATCTTCATATAATTGTTGACGATGAGGCCGATCACTGTTGCTAAAAAAATACCCAGATAAAAGAACTTCAGTACGATCGGTTGATCAGTGAAATGTCGGCTAAGGTAATATTGCCACCAGTAAAAAAGCATCACCACTACAAATGGTATGATACGCTCACGTTGTGTCAGTAACATGATACTATTGACAAACTGTAAGCGCCAGAGTAGAAATATCGCAAATGCAGGCAAAAATGCTGTCCACCAGAAAACTGAGAATAAACGAAGCGTAAGTTCCCAGGGGGTAATGCCTGCAAACTCATAAGGAACCACTTGCATTAAAAACAGAAAGATATAGGTCGGAATGAACAAAGGATGGAACAGCACAGAAATGAGATGGGCAACCATTCGCATGACACGCATAGCAGCAGTTCTCTTTTCAGATGAAGTTGTATGACCAGCCGTCGATGTTGGAGTAGTTGACATATTACAATTCTTTCCTGAGGCGAGCTACAGGTATATTTAATTGCTCCCGGTATTTGGCAACTGTTCGGCGGGCAATGTTGTATCCCTTGCCCTGTAACATTTCTGTGAGCAGGTCATCGCTCAATGGTTTGCGCTTGTCTTCTGCTTCTACAAAATCGAGGAGGATTTTCTTCACCTCTTTGGTACTCACTTCTTCGCCACTATCCGTACTCAGCGATTCACTGAAAAAGTACTTGAGCCGGAAATTGCCGAACTCAGTTTGTACGAATTTACTTTTGGCTACCCGGCTTACAGTTGAGATGTCGAGACCTGTAATTTCTGCAATATCCTTCAGAATCATCGGCCGCAAAGTCGTTTCATCGCCGGATAGAAAAAAAGCCTGCTGGTGTTGAAGGATGGCACCCATTGTATTCAGCAGGGTTGCCTGGCGCTGTTGAATCATATCGATGAACCAGCGGGCAGCATCAATTTTTTGGCGAATGAATGTAACGGCTTCTTTCTGTCGCTTGTCCTTCTTACTTCCCTTTTCGTATTCCTTCATCATGTCCCGGTATCCTTCGCTAACGCGCAGGGCAGGTGCATTGCGGGCATTGAGAGAGAGTTCCAGCTTGCCATTGTTATTGATCACATAAAAATCAGGGATGATAAAATTCTCCTCCTGTGAGCCACTGGAATAATTGCCGCCGGGTTTGGGATTCAGGCGAATGATTTGAGCAATGATTTCCTTCAATTGCACGTCAGTAATGCCCATGCTGCGCTGGATGCGGTCGTAATGTTTTTTAGTGAACTCATCGAAATACTTGCTTAGTATTTGTATGGCCTGCTTAACAGATTCTCCCTCCGACTCCTTTCTTTTTAGCTGTAGCAAAAGACACTCCTGCAAACTTCTGGCAGCGATTCCGGGAGGGTCAAATTGCTGAATTTGCAGCAGTAAATCGGTTACTTCTTTTTCAGCAACTTCTAGTCCCTGGCGAAAAGCCATGTCATCTACCAGAGAACTGATATCCGAGCGCAGGTAGCCATCGTCATCGAGACTTCCAATGATTTGTTCGGCGATGGTGGTATTGCGCTGATCGAGTTCCAGTAATCCCAGCTGATTCATCAGGTGCTCCTGAAAACTGATTTCAGCACGAATAGGTATAACCTTATCATCTCCCATTTCGGGATAGTGATCATCCTTGGTTTTATAATCAGCAATTTCACCGTCGTCGTCGAGCAGGTATTCATTGATATCTGGAGCTTCCTGCTCATCTGACTCATACTCATCATCGTTTCGGTCTTCACTTTCCTGTTGGTCCTCGCTGTTGATATCGTATTCATCCGACTCTGCCTCCGCATCCATTTCCAATGCCGGGTTTTCTTCAATTTCCTCCTTGATGCGTTCTTCGAGATTGGCAGTAGGCACCTGCAACAACTTCATCAGTTGAATCTGCTGAGGCGATAGCTTTTGCAGCAGTTTTTGTTGAAAGGACTGACTAAGGGCCATGTTCGGTGTTCAATGTTTTATTCCTGTTGATCTTTTTGTGGAAACAACTGGAACTGCTGTTCATTTTCGCTGTAAATTTACAGCAAATAAGGCAACCACTTTTGAAAGCCAATTGTTTATTCTTATTGATTTTCTTTATTGTTCCTATGAGTCATGCCCAAACATGGACTCCCGCTTCGGAATGGAAGGTAACAGCAAAAGATAGTTTGGCAACAATACCAATCCGCCTGGTGCCGGAAAACAATTATAGTAATGGATTAACTTTTTTTTGCCGCAATGAATGGTTGTTGGAAAAGAAAACCGGCGTTGCTTTTAGATTTCGGTTAGGCAGTGTAGATCAGGTAAATTGGCTGGAAGGGAAACAACGCAGTTATATCAAGCCGCCTTCGCTGTCTTATCGATCCAGCGAATCGAAAAACGTTCGGCGCAATCCCTGATGGCATTGATAATTTCTTTTTGCTGGTCTACACTAAAATGTTGGGGATGCAGCCGATGGTAAAAATCGTTCTCTTCAAAAAACATCAGTTCATTGTCCTTCAGATGTTTGATCATGGTAATTTCTTTCCACTGAAGCAACTCTGCTGGCGGAGCATCTTTTTCTAATTTTTTGACTGTATTCCAATGAACATGGTCATCAGAAATTTCAACAAATATTGAAGCGTCTTTCCGATTGGGCGGGTAAAACATGACGATAAAATATACACACATGAAAGCATCCATGATGTGCCTGAGCTTACTCTGATACTCCCAGAAAAAAACAATCACAAAATAAAACAAAGCCAATAGAAAGAAGGCCCATCTGTACCAGTCCTTCCATTTATCCAATTTCTTTGGTATTTGCTCGAATCTTTGCATCATACTTATCCTATTACTTCCCTGATAGCTGCTGCAAGTTTTTGTCCTTTCTCTTCTATCTGTTCCGGGGTCCAGGCAAGAGAAACAGCTGTAGAAATGCACCTGCTGAGCAAGGCATCACTGGCGGGGTATTGTGCATGCTCCAATTGTTGAAGTGCCTTTTCCTGCGCAGCAGATAGGGGGAACAAGGAGGCCGCCTGTTTCAGGTGTTGCCATTTTCTGATGTAATGCCAGTTATTCTGGTACCAGTAAAAATTCCCCGCCAGTATTCCCTGTGCTTTGAGTTTTTCAACTACGGCTTCGGTCTGGCTTGCCTCGGGTAAGAACCAACTGATGAAACTGCAACTATCGACACCTGCAGCGGGTACTCGGCGGAAACTTACACCGGGAATAGCTTCCAGGTGGGCTTTCAATGCTGCATGGTTCCTTTTTTGTATCTCTAAAAACTGACTTAATTTTCTGATTTGTGCCAATCCTACAGCAGCGTGCAATTCACTGATGCGATAATTGTATCCTATGAATGGATGCAGATCAGCTCCTCTGTCTACACCTAGGTGATCATGTCCATGATCAGTATAGGCATCTGATTTGTCATACAGATCCTTGCGGTTGGTCATCACTACACCTCCTTCCCCACAAGTAATCATTTTCACAAAATCGAAAGAAAAAGTTCCTGCATCCCCCAACGTTCCCAATGCCTTTCCCTGATAGGTGCCTCCGATACTCTGACAGGCATCTTCCAGCAAACTAATGCTATTGTCACGGGCTATCGTCAATAAAGGATCCAGATCAGCCATGCTGCCGCACATGTGAACGGGCATGATGCATTTGGTGCGGGGAGTGATGGCTGCACGAACTGCCTCAGGGTCTAGTGTAAGTGTGTCATCTACATCTACCAGCACCGGAATGGCACCTACACTCAACACTGCTTCAAAACTGGCAACAAAGGTGAAGGTGGGCATGATTACCTCATCTCCTGCACCCACCCCCAGGGCAGCAAGTGCAGTTGACAAAGCTGCCGTACCGCTGGATGTTAACTGGGCATACTGACAACCAAAAGTCTGACAAATGGCTTGCTCCAATTCTTTTGCCTTCCAGATTCCTTTGCGAGGTCCATCGAAACCATAGCGCATGAGGATACCGGTGTTTAAAACATCGTTCACTTCTTTTCTTTCTTCATCACCAAAAAGTTCATAGCCGGGCATGCTGATAATATTTAATCCTTATTAATTGATAACAGGGGTCAAAGATATTAAAGATTTAGCATCGCACTTGTCGAAGGATACTACCTTTGCAGATGCCACCCACCTTAATTTATTGTTACGATGCCTATTGTGGCTGGTGCTACGGTTTTAGTCCGGTTATGCAACAATTGGCTGCCCGTTTTCCACAACTACCCATAGAAGTTGTATCGGGTGGAATGATCTTACCGGAAACACCGGTTCCCATCAGCAACACCGCCGCTTATATAAGAGAAGCATTGCCGCGTGTAGAATCGATGACTGGTGTGGAGTTCGGCCCCGATTATCGCTGGCACATAGAAAATCCTGAACTGAGTGACTGGTTTCCTCATTCGCTAAAGCCAGCCATTGCCCTTGCCGTTTTCAGGTCTTTTTATCCGGAGAGACAACTCGAATGGGCTGCTGATCTTCAATTCGCACTTTTCGGGGAAGGAAGAGACCTGACAGATGACGAGGCCTATCGCCACCTGATGGAAAAATATGAGTTACCGGTAGAAGATTTTTACGATAAACTCCACAGTGAGCATTACCGCCAGTTGGCGGAAGAAGACTTTGCCACTTGTCGTAAGCTCCAGGTTACAGGTTATCCCTGCTTATTATTACAACACAGTGAAGTTTCTTTCAGCTTATTGGCCCGGGGATATACAGATGAAACTACCTTGCTGCAACGGCTCGCTTCCTCACTGACACAGGGTGCTTAGGGAATTCTATTCTTCCACTTCCACCACCAATTCTACTTCTACCGCCATGCCCATAGGCAAGGAAGAGGTACCTACCGCAGAACGGGCGTGCTTCCCCTTTTCTCCAAATATCTGCACCATCAGGTCTGAAAATCCATTGATCACCTTTGGCTGGTCAGTGAATTCAGGAATGGCATTGACAAAACCCAGCACTTTAACGATGCGCTTGACTTTATTGAGACTACCGAGGTAAGATTTTAATACTGCCAATTGTGATAGGGCAGTGAGCCGGGCCGCCTCGTATCCCTGTTCTATGGTCAGGTCTTTTCCCAATTTGCCGGTAATATATTTTCCGTCAGGCAGCGCCGGACCTTTGCCCGCCAAAAACAACAGATTCCCGGTTCTAACTACATGAACATAGTTCGCAATAGGATTGCCGATAGGTTGTAATTGTATTCCGGCGGCAGCCAGCTTCTCTTCGGGTGTCTGTGCACTAGTTGTAAGTGTCAGCATGAACAGGACAGACAAGGTGAACAAGGATTTCATACATCTGTATTTTTTAATTACTGAAAAGTTAGTGTTTATTTTCCCGTCGACAACTGCTACGATAAATTTTTCAGGAAACCCCTCACTGTGGCTTCCTTCCATCAAAAAACAAAGAAAAACTATTCCTGCCAACTTATTCGGCACTCTATTTTTTTATCTTTACCTTGCACCTCCGAAAAGACAACAAAGACATGGATTACAGCAAATTGATTTCCGTATCCGGCTTACCCGGATTATTCGAACTGATTGGCAGCAAAAATGATGGGGCCATTGCCCGTTCGCTGGTTGATCAGCAAACCCGTTTTATCAGTAGCCGGCAGCATCAGTTTTCACATCTTGAAAGTATTGAAGTATACACCACCCGTGACAATGTCAATCTCGCTGAGGTTTTCATTGCCATGAAAAAAAGCAAGGAAGCGCTGCCCAACGAAAAAGATGATAAAGCAGTAAAAGCTTATTTCCAAAAAGCTTTTCCAAGCATCGACTTTGATCGGGTTTATGCAAGTGACCTGAAAAAGATGGTGAAATGGTATGCCCTGCTGGATCGCCACCAAATTGAGCCCGTATTACCTGCTGCTGAAGAAGAAGCCGGAGAAGAATCATAACATTACTCCTGAACTAATTTTACATGACCGGTTCGGTCATTAATTTCCTTTTTTCGCATCCAATCCCTCAGGGAATTCTTACCTTGTGTAACTGAATTTTCTGATATGCGCATTACCCGTTTATTTCTGGCCGCCATCGCATTGATGCTCGGCCTTACCGCTGATTCCCAATCGTTTTATGCCGAAACACCTGCCGCCAAAAAGTGGGTAAGAAAACAGTTCCGGCGCCTGAGCAAGGATGAACGCATTGCACAGTTGATGATCATTCGTGCCCACAGTAATCTCGGCCCCGATCATATTGCGCAGGTTACCAACCTGATCAGTCAATACAATGTGGGCGGACTTTGTTTCTTCCAGGGCGGACCGGTAAGGCAGGCAAAACTTACTAACTTTTATCAATCAATTGCCAAAACACCCCTGATGATATCGATAGATGCTGAATGGGGCTTGGGTATGCGGCTGGATAGTGTGACCCCTTTTCCCCGGCAATTGATGCAAGGTGCCGGCCCAAATGAAAATATAATTTATGAGGTAGGTCAGGCCGTGGGTCGCCAATGCAAGCGTATGGGCATACACGTGAACTATGCCCCTGTGGTAGACCTCAACAACAACCCTATGAATCCTGTCATCAATGACCGGAGTTTTGGAGAAGACAAGTTCAGGGTAACCAAAATGGCTGTTGCTTTTGTCAAGGGCATTCAGGAACAAGGCATCATGGCAACCATCAAACATTGTCCGGGACATGGGGATGTAACTGTCGACTCCCATAAAGACCTTCCGGTCATCAATAAATCACGTTCACAATTAGAGGAGCTGGAGTTATATCCGTTTAGAGAACTAATCAAAGCAGGTGTCGGTAGTGTAATGATGGCGCACCTATCTGTACCTGCCATCGACAGTACAGAGCACTTACCCAGTTCACTGTCACCAGAACACGTTAACGGGTTACTCCGTAAAGATCTTGGCTTTGAAGGTATTTCCTTCACAGATGCATTAGAAATGCAGGGGGTAAGCAAATATTATCCTCGCGGAGAAGCTGCCCTTCGTTCCATCATCGCAGGCAATGATCTGCTCTGCCTCCCCGGTGATGTGCCCGGTACCATTGCCGCTGTGCGGGAAGCCATTCAAAAAGGAGACCTTACCTGGAATGATATCTATAATAAAGTAAAAAAAGTATTGCTGGCAAAATACCACCTCGGATTACATCGGGTGGATAGTATTTCCTATGATGGATTGGTCAATGACTTAAATGCATCAACTGATTCCATCCGGAAAAAAATCAGTGAACAAAGCATTACTGTAGTGAAAAAAGATAATCCGGCTGCTTTCCCATTAAAAGCCAATCAACGCATCGCCTATCTGAGCATCGGCGCCCCCGGAGAGAATACCATCACTGCTCAAATGCGCGCACAATTCAAAGCAGATGTGTTTTTATTCGGCAGCAAATCAGCTATCGGTAAACAACTCATGGATGACCAAACATCTGTTACTGTAGTGGAAAAAACTGACAGCGCCGCAGCAACGCAACTTCTGTCAACACTGGCTGAAGGAAAATATGATCAGGTCATCGTGGGTCTTCACAATTTCAATAGACGACCCGCCAACCAATTTGGTTTAAGTGCCCCTGTATTATACCTGATGAATGCCTTACAAAGCTATCAGAATGTAACCCTGGTATTTGGCAACCCTTATGCGCTCCAATATCTGCAGCAGCCCAGAAATTTAGTGGCTTGCTATGAAGATGATAACATCACCCAACAAGCGGCAGCAGATGTATTGAATGGAAAAATTCCGGCCACAGGTGAACTGCCGGTAAGTGTCAATGATAGTTTTCCGGCCGGCACAGGTATCAGTTGGCATTCATATCTTCCGCCCGCAATACCTGAATCAGTAGGCATGGATGGTGCCGCACTCAAAAAAATCGATTCAATTGTCACCAATGCCATTTCAAAGGGAGCATTTCCCGGCTGTGTTGTATTGGTTGCGAAAAACAATGCAGTAGTCTATCACCAGGCATTCGGTCACACTGACCTGAGCAGAAAAGAAAAGATGACTACAGATAAAGTTTTTGATTTGGCATCTGTAACCAAAATTTCAGCTACAACAGTATCCATCATGAAACTGGTGGAAGAAGGAAAAATAGACCTGCAACAATCACTGGGATTCTATCTTCCCTGGTTACAGGGAACCGACAAAGCCAACTTAACTGTTCGTCAGATCTTATTGCACGAAGCCGGTTTGGTACCCTTCATCACATTTTACAAAGAACTGGTTGATTCAGCAACCAAACAACCTAAGTCAGGTTACTTTACCATGACAGAAGATGCTGATCACAGCTATCGCGTAGCAAAAGGATTGTACCTGAGAAATGACTGGCAGGACAGTATCCGGGCACGCATAGCTTCCAGTAAGTTGGGGCCTGCAGGAAAGTATGTGTACAGTGATAATGATTTTATCATTCTGGGGAATATGGTAGAGGTGGTAAGCGGACAAACACTTGATAATTATGTGTTGAATACTTTTTATCGCCCACTGCAAATGAAGAGTACCGGTTTCAAACCATCCGGTTATCTTCCCATGCTGAAGATTGTTCCTTCTGAAACCGACAATTACTTCCGCCAACAGGTAATCAGAGGAGATGTGCATGATGAAGGTGCTGCGCTTATGGGTGGTGTTGCCGGACATGCAGGATTATTCAGCAATGCCTACGATCTGGCTCAACTGTATCAATTGCTTTTAAATGGAGGAATTTTAAATGGTGTTCGGCTTTTCAAGCCGGAAACGATTCAACTATTTACTGCGTATGGAAGTGAGACCAGTCGCCGTGGCCTGGGTTTTGATAAACCGGAGAAAGACAACAAAACCCGTAAAGATCCTTATCCCAGCAAGAATGCCCCTGCGGAAACATTCGGACATACGGGCTTTACCGGTATTGGGGTCTGGGCCGACCCGGTGAATAATCTGCAGTATATTTTTATGTCCAATCGTGTTCACCCCACCCGCAACAACAATCTGATCAGTCAGCTCAATATTCGCTCACAAATACAGGATGCCATTTATGAAGCCGTCATTCGCTAGTCAGAATTGATAAAAAATTCAATTCTTTCGCATATTTTCATTTTCAATATCCCACTAACATGAAAAAATTATCTGCATTTTGGTTAATCCCCGTTTGGCTGGTGTGTATGACTGCCTGTTCAAATAAGTCACTAAAAGAAGCTGCCTATATTCCCAAAGATGCCGCAATGGTAGCTGTTCTGGATGTAACGGAAATGAAAGCAAAATTGAAGAAAAATCGACTAAACATAGATTCGATTATCAATTCTATTTTCAATAGAAACTATCCTTCATGCGAAATAATAACAAAAGATGGATTGATCATTACAGAAAGAATAACAGTTCCTCAAGATGCTGATTTGAATATAGATAAAATGATTTTGTTCGTGCAATCCAAAACATTAGCAGATAACTCGACTACCTTTTCAATCAATATACTATCTGAAATTGAGGATAGTGGCGATACCTCTTCCGATACAACAGGTCAGCAAATGTTGAAGCACCTGAATATTGAAAATGAAAAAACTTTTACTACACTCTACGACCCGATGTATAAACGCCGTTTGAGCAAAAATGATGAGATATTTATACTCACCTATTTCTTTCACGAGGTAAAACCTGTCTACGATACACTAGAGATGACCTTTAAAATGCCACAAGAACCCGATATTGTAAAAGAAAGCAAGGCCGAGGTCGCTGCATTTTTCAATCAATCGCACGATCAATCATTGGCTTCTGTTGAGCAATTCACAGATATGTTCAGCGAAAAAGCCGATGGATATTTATTTACCTCCAGCAATAGTTCAGTCGAAGCTTTAAAAAAGACTCCTTTCAACTTACCGAAACTGGAAGAATTACTGAAAGACAACTATACTGCTGCAACCCTTCACTTTGAACAGGGAAAAATGCAGATACAATCGACCAATTATTTCAATCCGACACTCAGCAGTCTGTTACGACAATATGCCGGTCCGGTTGTTAATTGGTCATTGGTAAATGATTATCCGGAAGGCGAAATCAACATGCTGGCACTCGCCTCTTTTCAGCCTGCGCTTATCGGAGGTATTCTTCAACACCTGGAACTCAAATCATTCGCAGATAATTTTCTGAGTAAAAGCGGATTGACACTGGACGAAGTTTTAAAAGCCTTCAAAGGTGAAGTAGCAGTAGTGGTTTCAGACCTATCTGTACAAGAACCCGACCCCATGAAGCGAAAGGATGAGTTAACGCTGCAAAGGGGGTTACCCGGAGGCAAACTATTAGTAAGGTTACCGGTAGGTGAAAAAGCCAGTTATCTAAAATTAATGGAGACAGGGGTAAAGAATGGGTGGCTGGTTAAAAAAGGCACTACTTACCGTTCTGCCCCTGAATTTAGCATACTGGGATCTTTCCTTATAGCAGATGAGCAAAATATTTATATAGCCAGCGACTCTTCGGTTTATTCCAATTATCTGGCTGCAGCAGGAAAGAAAAACAAATTCCTGAACAGCACCAGTTTCCAGTCGTACAATGCAGCATCAACATTATTCTATATAAACATTGTATCCACCATCAGAGCTCTCACTAAGGCTGATGACAACTATCAAATTCATCAGGCTTCTTCCATCATTGCCAGCACTGTAAAAGAAATGACCATAACCAGTGATAATTTTGATGGCAAGTCCGTTCACAGTAACCTGGAACTGACCATGCAAGATGCCAAAACCCATAGTCTAGTCTCCCTGACAAAAATGATGGCAGCACTGGAGAAAGAATTCAACTGGCTCACAACCTATGACCAGATACAATTTGTTATACCGGAAGACAGCACCCGCAAAAATTAAAGCATGGATATCCGGCTTCAACATCTGATGCCCCTGCCCCTGCAGGATCAACCATTGGCAAAAGATTCGGATATCTGGGAAAAGGACATCTTATTGTCTGCCGGACAACAAATAAAAATCACAGCCCGAAGCGGAAGAGGCAAAACCACCCTGGTTCATTTTCTGGCAGGATTGCGCAATGATTATACTGGTTCAACTTATATCGGCAACAAAAATCTAATGAACCGCGCGCCGGAGGACCTGGCGCAGTTGAGAAGGGAAGAATTGGGCATTGTATTCCAGGATATCCGTTTATTCCCTGAGCTCACTATCCGTGAAAACACCGAATTAAAAAAGTTGTTACCCCGCATTCCTATCAGTGAAAACACCATCGAAGATATGGCTGCCGAATTGGGCATCAATACACTCCTGGATACTCGGGCAGGTATCTGCAGTTATGGGGAACAACAAAGAGGAGCCATTCTGCGCGCATTGTCTCAACCCTTTCGGTGGCTGATACTCGATGAACCCTTCAGTCACCTCGATGAAATCAACAAAGAAAAAGCGATTGGCCTTATTTCAACTGTTGTCAACCAACAAAAAGCCGGCATGATTTTACTTGATCTCGAACCGGATAACCATTTCACCTACCATCAACAGTTTCAATTATAATTCATGCAGCAGGAATTGAAATATCTGATGGGAAAGTTACTCAACAACCGAACCGGTAAGTGGAGGGCCGGTATTGGTTCAATCGGCTTATGGATTGCAGCAGTTCTTCTCTTGTCGGCCGTTCAATTACAGAGTAATTTCTCCTACTTACTCAACAAAGAAAATGTAGGCGATGCAGATACTGCCTATCTGGTCATTAACCGACAGTTGAATAGCAACAATCTCAACAACACCACCCTGAAGGAAGAAGAAATCGAACAATTAAGCAAGTTACCGGAGGTGGCAGCTGTTGGCACTGTTCAACCAGCTTACTTCAAGGCCATCTTAAGCATTAGCAATAGTCAATTTCCATTCCAGACTGATGCCTCCTTTGAAACAGTACCTGCCGGATTTATCGATCAATTGCCATCCAACTGGGACTGGAAAGAAGGAGATGAAATTGTTCCTGTCATACTTCCCTCCCTTTACCTGGATCTTTATAATTTTCAATTTGCGTTGGCACAACAACTGCCCCAATTGAGTCCGGAAATCATTAAAATGCTCACCTTCAACATTACTATCATGGGTGCCGGACAATCCATTGTGCTAAAGGGCAGAGTAGTCGGATTGAGTGACCGCATTCAATCTTTGCTGGTTCCTGCTTCCTTCATGCATTGGGCGAACCAACGCTATGCAACAGAAAACAAAAGGAAGCCATCCCGTGTCATCATCAAAACCAAAGACGCTTCCTCCCCCCAACTGAATCAGTTTCTGCAAAAAAATCAGTTGCGTACCGACCAGGAAAAGACCCGCTTTAGCCAGTACCGCCAGGTTGTCAACTGGGTAGCTGCCATAGCCGGGTTTTCGGGATTATTGCTCCTTGCCTTCGCCTTACTGGTATTATCCCTGTTCATACAATTAAGCATCACCGGACGGAAGGAGCAAATTCAATTGTTGTTGCAATTGGGTGCAGGTCCGGCTCAATTATCCCGATTTTTATTTCAACAATTCTTCCCCCTACATGCTGGTATGGTCGTTCTCGCACTGCTCACCTTATCTCTCTTGCAATGGATGCTGCAACAACTGTTGGCAAAGCAATCTATCCTTCTTTCACCTTTCATCTCTCTGTTTACCATCGGTAGCGCTATTTTGCTACTGTTAGCCATCGGACTAATGAACCGGAGGGCTATCCATACAACTATTCAGTCGAAGTAAGACAAGCGGTTTCACAGTTTTACTTTGTATTTTTATCTACTCATGAGGAGACTTCCGATCACTGTTATCATTGGATGCTGGCTCACCTGCCTGACCGTACTTACATCCGCTGTGGCACAACCGCCCTTACAGCCCATCGGACAATGGCGCGATCACCTGAATTTTGCCGATACCAGACAATTGGTTCAAGGCAATCAATTGTACATCGCCACGCCTACCCATGTATTTGCAATAGATGCTGAAAAAGAAATCACCTCCTTCAGTAAATCTTCCGGTCTCAATGATATTGGTGTGGCTGCGATCGGATGGGATGGAACAACTTCACAACTTATCATTGCCTATTCCAACAGCAACCTGGATGTTGTGAATGCAAAAGGCATTAGCAAAAACATCGGAGATATACAACGCAGCAACTTTCCCGGTAACAAAAATATTCGCAGCATTTATTGTGAGAATGGATTGGCTTATTTGTCCACCGGACTTGGAATTATTGTGGTGAATCTTTCAAAATATGAAATTAAGGATACCTGGATTATTGGTAGGGGTGGAACACAGACCGGCATCAACGGATTCACAAGACTGAGCGATCAATACTATGCTGCTACAGAGGAAGGTCTTTTGCAAATAGCAGCTGCATCCAACAACCCCTCGAATTTTTCGAATTGGCAATTACTCAGTGGCAGCAACGGACTCAGTGCCGGAGCTATTCATCAGGTGTTTGCTGTTAATAGCCGACTGGTAGTTTGGAAGAACGACAGTTTGATGATACAAACATCCACAGGATGGCAACTTTTGTACCGCGATGGCAATTGGCCGATTACAGGAATCAGCAGTTCGAATAACCGCCTGCTGATTGGGCAACGAAATAACAATGGAAGTGCAAGGGTGATACAACTAGCTACTAACGGACAAATCGAAAGAACCACCACTGCTGCAGGGGTTATCTCATTGCCCCGGTCATTTCTGCTGGATGGGACTAGTCTTTGGATTGCTGATCAGTTTGGTGGAGTCTCAGCACATGGATCATCTATTCAACGATATATTCCCAATGGTCCGCCGGGTATTGCCTCAGGAGCAATTACAGGCAATGCGCAGCAAATGGTTATGGCGGCAGGCAGCATCAATGAAATCTGGAACTACCAGTTCAACCGAAATGGCGTTTATTTTTTCAATGGTGAGTGGTCGAGCAAGAGCTTCTTCAACCTGCCGTTGCTGGATACAGTGCTGGATTTCATTTCAGTTGCGATAGATCCAACCGATCAATCAGTGTGGGCAGGGAGCTATGGTGGTGGATTAGTTCATTTCCGCAACGGAGTTGCTCCGCTAATATATAAACAAGGCAACAGCACGTTACAAGCGGCTGCCGGCGATCCGGGCAGTTACAGAATTGGAGGACTGACCTTCGATAGCAAGAATCGGTTGTGGGTAAGCAACTATGGTGCAGCTTCTAATTTGCATGTGAGAAAAACGGATGGCAAATGGGTGCCTTTTAGTATCCCATTTGTTCTCAATGAACTGGCAGCAGGACCATTGGTTAGCGATGACTATGATCAAATATGGGTGGTGAGTCCGAAAAACAACGGTCTTATCTGTTATCAACCCAATGACCCCGATGCGTTGAATGATGATCGCTGGAAAAAATATGAAACCGGATTAGGAAAAGGGAACCTGCCTTCTAACAATGTATTGTCCATCGCTAAAGACCGAACAGGAAATATCTGGGTAGGAACAGATCAGGGAGTTGGTATTGTTCGTTGCGCCGGTGAAGTTTTCAGTGCTGCAGGTTGTGATGCTTACCGGCCGGTTGTACGACAAGGTAGTTTTGCCGGATTTTTATTGCGAGATCAATCTGTACAATGCATAGCAGTAGATGGTGCCAACCGCAAATGGATTGGAACAAAAAATGGGTTGTGGCTTCTCTCTGAAAGTGGAGAAGACGTGATTCAATATTTTACCGCAACGAATAGTCCCTTACTCTCTAATAATGTCTTACAGGTGGGGATACAACCTCTAACGGGAGAAGTTTTTATCTTGACAGACGCAGGTATCTGCAGTTATAGGGGAGCAGCTACCGAACCAAGACAGGAAGGAGATAAGGTGCTGGTATTCCCCAACCCTGTACCGCCGGATTTCAATGGAACCATTGCTATTAGAGGACTGAAAGAAAATGTGGTTGTAAAAATTACTGAGCTCAGCGGAGCTTTGGTATTCCAAACGCGTTCACAGGGTGGACAAGCCACCTGGAACGGAAGGAATTACAAAGGAGAAAAGCCGGCATCCGGAGTTTACCTGGTGTTGGTCAGAGATGACGACAACAATTTCCGCGAAGCGGCACGCATTATTCTTGTTGCGGGCAGGTAGGCATTAATCTCCGTCTCTATCTGCCTTTTTCACCGGACGATAAAAAGCAGCCCTTCGCGGACCGGGAAAGGGAACTTCACTTCCTTTCAATCCATGCCAGAGTACCCGGTTGAATTCAAGATCAGGGATATCATCTTCTTTCGCAAAATTCATTTTCTCTGATAACCGCTGCCATTCATTCATCGCCGTATTCACTTCTTTCAAATTAATATTGGAAGGACGGCATACAAAAGTGGTGGTATCGAGAATCGGGGTAAAACTGCGCCACATAGGTGTTGCAGCAGCATCATATTGTGTCATAGGAGGAATTCCCAAAATCAATTCCATGGTGCGTAACATGGAAGAAGTAGTATAGGGTGTGTGATCTACAAAGCGACGCTTTACAAAACCTCCGGCAAGATACGCTGTGCTCCGATGTGCATCCACATGATCAGCACCATTCTGTGCGTCATCTTCAATAATGAAGACAGCAGTTTCTTTCCAAATTGAACTTTTACTGAGGTGTTCAACGAAAAGTCCTACCGCCAAATCATTGTCTGCCACATGGGCATAGGGTGTAGGCCTTCCCTTCCTTAATCCCTCTGTATGATCGTTGCCGAAACGTACACTGTTGAAGCGAGGTACTGCATTGGCGACAAGCAATGAATCAAACTCCTGCTTCCATTGATAGAACCGGGAAGTGTCGGGAAAAGAATTATCATAATCCCTGAAGTAAGGACAAACATGCCCCTCCAGTGAAGGAATGGTTGCCCGATTTTTATTGGTGAACTCTCCATAAGTGCGATAGGTTACGCCTGCTTTCTTACAATGATCCCATAAAAATCCACCCTTGTTATTGGCCACCGCCCTATTTCCCTCCCCATCATAACTTCCGCCCCGACCCACATAACTATTGACCCAATTTTTCTCCAGAAAATCAGTAGCATAAGCGCCCATAGTCCAGTTATGTCCATCCATGCTCACTTCCCCGTCTACATAAAAGTTGTCGAGTAAAACAAATTCACGTGCCAATGCATGTTGGTTGGGTGTAATTTTTTCTCCGAATAAAACGAGTGATGAATCTCCATTACCTTCCTTCATATCACCCAATACCTGATCATAGGTGCGGTTTTCCTTGATTACGTAGAAAACATATTTTATCGGACTGGCATCGCCTACTTTTTGAGGTATGGGGTTACCTGCTTCGCCACCGGCCATTAATTCTTTTTCTTTGCTATAGGGTGTGTTACGGTATACTTGCTTACTGTAGTTTTCCAGTTGAACTGTGCCGGGCATATCGAGTATGCTCATGGTACCCTGGAACAATCCGGCTATGTATTGAACGCCTTTGGGCTTATTGGGGTCGCCTTCATGATGAAGTACAATTTGTTTATTCCCAAAAGGATTAGGGCCATAAGGATTGGCGAGAGAATTAAATCCTTTCCCATTGGTGACAAATATTTTTTTCTTAGCAACTACCACCTTAGTTGGATACCAGCCCACAGGGATGAATCCCCTTCCCTTACTTTGACCTCTCTTACTGACATCGAAAACAGCGAGACAGTTATTATCGGCAT
>JBJTJJ010000192.1:0-1764 GCA_046095445.1 Sediminibacterium sp. | reverse complement strand
TTCATTGAAGATGAAAAGAATGCACACCATAAAGCAAATACCTGCAAGAATGGAACTAAGAGATACGAATCGTGTCAAAAGAAGTACCAGGAAAAAAACACCCAAACAGCAGGCAGCAACTAAAGGCTGAATGGCAATAGCCATACCTAACAGGGTGGCAACACCTTTTCCTCCCCGGAAGCCGGCCCAAATTGGGAAAATATGTCCAATTACTGCGGCTAAACCCAGAGCAATCATGAAATTGGTTCTTTGCAGTTCGTCCACTAGATAAATAGGAAGCAGGATATACAATGAAGTACCAATAAAACCTTTGATTACATCAACAAACATTACAATGGATCCTAAGCGAGATCCCAGTACCCTGAATGTGTTGGTAGCTCCGGCGTTACCACTCCCATAATCCCGAATATCAATACCGTGAACAGCACGGCTTATCCAAACAGCCGTAGGTATAGAGCCAATACAATAGGACAAACAAATTAACAATAACTCATTCATAATGAATAGATTATTATTTAGGGGTTCTGTAAAGTTACGGAATTATTATCAAATTAAGCGCCCTGGTGGTACAGAAGTGCGAGCCAACCATTTTTCTCTTTTTTGGAAAGGAGTGCCAGTCCCGCTTGGGTACAGGACTGATGAACTGCTGTTTCATCTTGGGATAACAAGCCACTGAGCAGCAAAATACCCTTGCTGTTGAGGCATTTACGAAGCAAATGAAGATTTGCCTGAATGATATGCAGATTGATATTGGCAAGAACAACATCAAAGGTTTGATTGGAAGGAGGGACTTCTGCCAACTGTAAGTCCAGTGTTACCTTGTTCATCAGGCAATTATCTTGCGCATTTTCTATGCACCAGGTATCATTATCAATAGCAACTATTTTACTAGCCCCTAACCTGGCAGCCAATATGCCTAAAATTCCGGTTCCGGTTCCGAAATCAAGTACTGATGTATCTTTTAGAGAGATTTCCAGCATCGTTTCCAGCATCAATGCAGTGGTTGCATGGTGACCGGTACCAAAACTCATGCGGGGTGTAATGATCAAATCGTGGATTACCCCTTCAAACGGGGGGTGGAAATCTGCCCTGACACCAATCTGATCGCCAATTTGAATGGGTTGGAAATTACTTTCCCATACAGCATTCCAATTGGTCTTTTCTATAGTTGATAATGAAGCAGTTAATTCGTATTTACTCAATAAAATATTGAGACTGTCCAGGTTAAAATTACTTGTCTGTATGTAAGCCTGAAGATGAGTATCTGTTTGTTCAAACCCCTCGTATCCCAAGGTGCACAATTGTGCAATCAGTTCGTCCTGCTGTTCAGCAGGAATACAAATCTGCACTGATTGCATGGCATTTTCCATTGGAAAGAAGGGGGAAAGGGGAGAAAGTATTATGCTTCCTCTCCTTCGCCTGTATTTTCTTGCTTATTGCCCTGAGGTTTATTGAATTCCGGTTTGGGCATTAAAGCTTTCCTACTCAATTTAAATTTTCCTGTCTTTGGATCCAATCCTACCAGTTTCACCTTTACCATATCACCTTCCTTGAAGATACCTTCCATTGACTCGAGGCGTTTCCAGCTTATTTCACTGATGTGAAGCAAACCTTGTTTACCGGGTAGGAATTCAACAAATGCGCCGAATTCTTTAATTCCTTTTACAGGACCTTCATACACATCGCCTACATTCGGCACTGCGGTTATACTTTTCACCCAGGTAACTGCCTTATCCAGGTTCTCCTGGTTGGCAGAGAAGATGC
>JBJTJJ010000191.1:0-2908 GCA_046095445.1 Sediminibacterium sp. | reverse complement strand
CCCTACAACACATCCAATATATTTTCAAGGAAGTGTTGAAACGCCCGATGATAGAGAGAAACATCAAGCAGGCAGAGGTTCCTGATGTTTGTGAGGTATTGCTGAATGAAAGAGGTACAGCACCGGGCATGATGTTTCAACACGAAGGAGTGTGGTATTTTTCTCTTCCGGGTGTTCCGCACGAAATGAAATGGTTAATGACTGAAAAAGTATTACCCAAATTACAGGAACAATTTTCATCCGGTGTAGTAGCACACCGCACGATGTTGACTGCAGGTGTAGGAGAATCATTTCTGGCTGAGATGATCGCGGACATCGAGAACAATTTACCGGAACACATTAAGCTGGCCTATTTGCCGAATTATGGCATGGTGCGGTTGCGACTAAGTGGTTGGGGAACAGACAGAACAACCCTGGAACAGGAAATACTGCATCATTTTGAATTATTGAAAGAGCGTGTGGCAAAGCACCTCATCATTGATGAAGATATTCCACTTGACAAAGCGGTCGGTCAACTTCTCATAAAAAAGAATGCTACTGTAACCACTGCCGAAAGTTGCACCGGCGGATATATTGCGCATTTACTCACTTCACATGCCGGCTCTTCTGCTTATTATAAAGGTTCTATCATTTGTTATGACAACCAGATCAAAACCAAACTGCTGGGAGTGACAGAATCCAGTTTACAGGAACATGGTGCTGTGAGTGCTTCTACGGTTGAGCAGATGGCATCGGCTGCGAGACAATTGATGGAAGCAGATTATGCCATTGCTGTTAGTGGTATTATGGGACCGGGTGGTGCAACACCACAGAAACCTATCGGCTTGGTTTGGATAGCCATTGCCACACCAAAAGGGGTTACCAGCCAGGAAATGAGGTTCCGTTTTGACAGGAAAAGGAACATCGAATTGACTGCAGCCCATACACTTCGGCTACTTTACACAGCGATTGTGGACAACAAGTGAATATCCTTCATCGAATTACGTTTACTTTTGGGGGTGGATCATAGAAATTTGTAATTATAAGTTATTGATTTTTATTGATTCCAGATAGTTAATGGGTAAATGAGTTCCAGCATTGGAATCCCTGCAACCCTTACTGTCAGAAACACATTAAACACCGCTTGCGAATACACTATGGCGCTTGTTGATTTGATCATGCCCAAGTTGGGCGAGAGCATCATGGAAGCCACCATCCTGAAATGGCACAAGCAGGTGGGTGATAAGGTATCGATGGATGAAACGGTACTGGACATAGCCACTGACAAGGTTGATAGTGAAGTTCCCTCTACCGCAGCAGGTACGGTTGCAGAAATTCTTTTTTCAGTTAATGATGTAGTTCCTATTGGTGCTGTCATTGCCCGGATTGAAACCGGAGAGGCAGTGACGAACCATCAGCCGGCAAAAGTGGTATCGATGGAGCAGGTAGCTATTGAAGAAGTTAAGGAAGAGCCGACACCTCCTCCCCCACCTCCTGTTCCGGAACCAGTAGTAATCGCTCCGGTGCAAGAGACACCCATTGAGCAACCGGCTGTGGAAGCGCCTGAGATACCCTATGTACCTACACCGGTAGTCATAGAAGAACGACCAGCGGGAAGAATTGGTGCCAATCGTTTTTATTCTCCTTTGGTGTTGAATATAGCTCAGCGGGAAGGTATCTCTATGAGTGAATTGGAACAGATTCCGGGAACGGGACATGAATATAGAGTAACCAAAAAAGATATACTCCAATATGTAGCGGATAAAAAAGCGGGGAAAACACCTATTATTTCACCCGTGATTTCACCTAGTGTTCCTCTGGTGGAAACACCGGCAGCTACAACAGCTACTCAACCAAAAACTACGGAGGAAGTTGCTCCCATTATTACAGAAGAACCTACAATTGTTCCTACTGCTGATTTGATTGCGGTTCAATTACCTCCCACTGCGACAAGGGTACCGGAGGAAATAGTTGCACCGCCTGTTGTGCAGGCAGCATCTATAGATAACTCTGCAAAAATTGCTGACCCAACACCATTAGCGGTTGATGCTTCTACCAATGGGAAGTTGTCTGATCCTGCCAAGGTTATCATTTCCGGGGCAACGGAAATCATGGAAATGGACCGGATGCGCAAGCTTATTGCAAAGCACATGGTGAACAGTGTGCAGACTAGTCCGCATGTTACCAGTTTCACAGAAGCGGATGTAACCAACTTGGTATTCTGGCGGCAGCGGGTAAAGAGTGAGTTTGAAAAAAGAGAGGGCACAAGACTCACATTCACGCCGATGTTCATCGAATGCATTGTGAATGTGATGAAAAGATATCCGCTCATCAATAGTTCCGTGAACGGGGAACAAATTATTCTCAGAAAAGACATCAATATTGGTATGGCGACTGCTTTACCAACCGGTAATCTTATTGTTCCTGTCATTAAGGGTGCTGATCAATTGAACATTGTCGGATTAAGTCGCATGGTCAATCATTTATCTGACGCTGCCCGCAGCAATCAACTGAAACCAGATGATACGACAGGTGGTACATTTACCTTTACGAATGTAGGAACCTTTGGAAGTCTGATGGGAACACCCATCATCAACCAACCACAGGTTGCTATATTAGCAGCTGGCGCCATTAAGAAGCGTGCTGCTGTGATGGAAACTGCCGAAGGTGATGTGATTGCGGTGCGGCACATGATGTACCTCTCCCTCAGCTATGATCATCGTATTATCGATGGCAGCATGGGTGCCTCTTTCCTCTCGGAGGTAGCTCGTGAGATGGAAAACTGGGATGTGAATAAGCGTTGGTTCCAGTACCTTTAATTTCTGCAGGGATTTTTTTGTTTTCCAGTTTTTCTTTGAATTAATCTTTAATGTTTGTAAGTATTTGAACTAGTCTTTGGTCTTTGGCTATTGGTAGTCTCCGCAGGGTC
>JBJTJJ010000190.1:0-3172 GCA_046095445.1 Sediminibacterium sp. | reverse complement strand
TCTTTCATATTGTTGCGGTTGAGTGCAATGATGGAAGGCTCATTCACCACTACTTCATCGTTGTGTATGATCAGGGTATTGGCAGTACCCAGGTCCATTGCTATTTCTTGCGTAAAAAAATTAAAAATCGACATGTTCTTTTCAGTATTCTCTTTTCTATTGTTGAATGAATACAAAGGTGATTGAAAATAACGGAATCACAAAGTGGAACACCTTATTTTTCAAGGCTTCCAGGCAATTCATTCCTGTTCGGAAAATTCGTAGCCGATGTCGCTGCGGAAGTACATACCCTCGAAATGTATCCGGTCTAAGGTTGTTCTGGCAAGTTGCACAGCCGATGTCAGGGTATCACCAAAAGCAGTCACTGCCAGCACTCTTCCACCGGAGGTGACAATCTCTTCTCCATTGTTGGTTGTTCCTGCCTGAAATACCAGTATATCTCCACCGGTCGCAACAGTATCTAGTCCGGAGATCACCCGATTTTTTGGATAGTTGCCGGGATAACCCTCACTTACCGCCACAATGGTAGCACCCTTCTTATCATAAAAGGAGATATTGGCATCTCCCAACGTGCCATTGTCCATTGCCGCGAGCAAAGCCACCAGATCGGTCTGCAACAGGGGCATCACAATCTCTGTTTCCGGGTCACCCATGCGACAGTTGTATTCAATCACCCAGGGTTCTCCCCCCATATTCATCAGTCCGAAAAAGATAAAACCCTTGTACACCAGCTCTTCCGCCCTGATTCCCGCGATGGTGGGCTCAATGATGCGTTCAGTAACCTTTTGCATAAAGGCATCATCTACAAAGGGAACCGGACTAATACAGCCCATACCACCGGTGTTGGGACCGGTATCTCCTTCCCCCACCCGCTTATAATCCTTGGCATGCCCGATGATCTGATAACTTTCCCCGTCGGTGAGGACAAAAACACTGACTTCAATACCCGTTAAAAAGGACTCTACCACTACCGTGTTTCCCGCAGTTCCGAACTGTTGTTCCTTGATCATCTGCTCAAAAGCCCTCAGTGCCTCTTCATGGCTAACAGCCACGACCACACCCTTCCCGGCCGCGAGTCCGTCGGCCTTGATGACCACGGGCAGCGGGTGGTTGCTGATATATTCCCTTCCTTCCTCATAATTTTCGGCAGTAAAACTGGCATAAGAGGCAGTAGGAATGCCGTGGCGTTGCATGAATTGCTTACTGAAGAATTTACTTCCTTCCAATTGGGCCGCTGCGCGGGAAGGACCCACTACATTGATTTGGCCGGTGGCTTCATCTGCCTTGAAAAAATCATAGATGCCATTCACCAGCGGATCCTCCGGTCCTACCACTACCATGTCTATCTTATGTTCGATGCATGCCTGCCTGAGGGCAGGAAAATCATTCACCCCCAGCGGAAGATTGGTACCCAGTTGGGCTGTACCTGGATTACCGGGTGCTATCCATAAACCGCTGCAGTGCGGACTGGCGGCTATTTTCCAGGCCAGCGCATGCTCTCGTCCACCGGATCCTAGTAACAAAATATTCATTCCAAATCTATTTGCGGCGAAGGTAATAAGGGAAGATGGATTGAAGTCCTGTTTATGCAGTTTCTTCCACTCCCACGTATCTTTTTTCCGGAAGGTGACGTGCAACCAGCAGGAACAATACTGCATTCACTACCATGATACCCGTGAACAACCAGAAATAACGTGCACCAGTGTATTGCGCGAAAAAGCCACCATTAGAAATGCTGTTATTGACCATACTGACAAAAAGATTTCCTACAGAAATACCCAGTAGATAAAGGGCGCTCATGGTACTTTTCATCGACTTGGGTGAATGGGTATAGGCATATTCCAGACAGGTAACCGACACCAACACTTCCGCTGCGGCTAGCAGGAGATAAGCCATGATCTGCCACCATACGGAGGGTTGGTTGCCTGCATCAATTTCTTGCTGCAGCAGCGCAATGATCACAAAAGATCCGGCAGTTAATATCAATCCTGCTCCAATTTTCTTGAGTGGAGTAATGGTGAACCCTGCCTTCTCCATGGCCGGGAAAATCCAGTAAGTAAAAACAGGAATCATAGCCAGCAGGAAAATTGGATTGAAAGTTTGAACCTGCTCTGTAAGTAATTCAAATCCAAAAATGTGGCGGTCTAGTTTACCCGCCTGTAACACCCATTCAGAAAGGTTTTGGTCCCACAAAGCCCAGAAAACCGGCGTAAAGGCAAAGACCATTAAAATGCGGTAAACGGCCTGAACACCTTCTACTGCCTGCTCTGAAAAATGGTGCCTGTTTTGGATACGAACCCAAAAACTCCCTTCATTCGCATTGGCTGCCTTCGATCGGAATAGACTTCTATAACTCTCTACCAGTGCTGTCCAGGTAATGGACATGAAATTCTCCCGCTTATATCCGGAGGGCGGAACACGCACATATTTATCCCTGCCCAACCAAAAAATAAAAGTTGCCAGCACCATCAAAATACCGGGAATGCCAAAAGCCAGCTTGGCCCCCCAATGTTTATACACCAAAGGAATCAGGGCAGTTGATACTATAGACCCTGAATTGATGGTAAAATAAAACCAGCCATACATCTTACTCAACAAGTGCTCATTCGATTTGTCAAACTGGTCACCTACGTTGGCAGAAACGCAGGACTTAATTCCACCGGCAGCAACGGCAATGATGACCAGTCCCCAGGAGAACAAAGTCAGATTATTGGTGTTCATCGCCAGCATCAGATTGCCGCAAGCATACAATATAGATACGTAGAGTATTACTTTGTACTTACCAAAAAACCAATCAGCCAGAATTCCTCCCACCATCGGCATGAAGTAGGCGACTGTTACAAATAAATGTGTTAGCTCATTCGATTTGGCCTCCGCCACTGCCTGTAATGCCGGGTCTGCTGTAGGATTGTAAAACTGTGCTACCAGAAAAGTGGTCATGATAGCACGGATACCATAAAAGCTGAAACGTTCGGCTGCCTCATTACCAATAATATAGGGAACCGCCGGTGGCATACCCGTTTTCTTCACTTCTTGCTGCAATTCACTCATATGTCGTATTTTGGGACTTAAAGATATTGGAAAGATACAGCGGAAACTGATTTTATCCGCTGCAGTTTTCCTTACCATAAAAATACTTGCCATGTCTGCTGAAAAAAAATCCTTCCGCCCT
>JBJTJJ010000189.1:0-10314 GCA_046095445.1 Sediminibacterium sp. | reverse complement strand
ATCGACGAACGTCTGGCGCATGCACGTCCGGACATTGTTCAGTGTGGAAGAACTGTTTTTGGTGCTTCACCTGCCAAGGGACAGCAATTAGAGGATCATTATTTTGGATCTATACCTGAGCGCGTATATGCTTTTATGCGTGACTTTGAGCAGGAGGCCTATAAATTGGGCATTCCGCTGAGAACACGCCACAACGAAGTAGCACCCTCTCAGTTTGAGTGTGCTCCTATTTTTGAGGAAGTAAATATTGGGGTTGATCATAATACTTTGTTGATGGACCTCATGAATCGGGTTGCCCGCCGCCATCAATTGGTGGTACTGCTGCATGAAAAACCATTTGCCGGCATCAATGGAAGTGGTAAACACAACAACTGGAGCATGGCCACAGATACCGGTGTGAACCTGCTCGCTCCCGGCAAGACACCTAAGACCAACCTGATGTTCCTTACTTTTTTTGTGAACATCATAAAAGCGGTTCATGATAATGCCGACATACTCCGAGCATCTATTGCCTCTGAACCCAATGATCATCGCCTGGGGGCCAACGAAGCGCCTCCGGCTATTATCTCTGTGTTTGTTGGTCAGTACTTGGCGAAAGTTCTATCAGATATTGAATCAAGGGTCAACACAAAATTTGATGAGCAGGATGAAGCCATATTGAAACTCGATTTGCACCGTAGTATTCCGGAATTAATGCTCGATAATACTGACAGGAACAGAACTTCTCCTTTCGCATTTACAGGAAATAAGTTTGAATTCAGAGCTGTGGGCTCTTCTGCCAACTGTGCGATCTCTATGACAGTATTGAATACGATCATGGCTGATACCCTCCGCAAATTCAAACAGGAGGTGGATGCCCTGATTGAAAAAGGTGACAAAAAAGAAATTGCTATCATGCACATCATCCAACGTTACATCGTTGAAAGCAAAAAAGTATTGTTTGAAGGTGATGGCTATAGTCAGGATTGGCACAATGAAGCTGCCCGTCGAGGTCTACCCAATGTAAAGACCACACCATTGGCATTGGATGCGATGGTCACTGAAAAAGCCAAGCACCTGTTCGAATCCAATGGAGTATATACCCATGTAGAATTGGAAGCCCGGCACGAAATCGAATTGGAAAAATATACCAAGAAAGTGCAGATTGAATCACGTATCATGGGTGATCTGGCCATCAATCACATTCTTCCTGCAGCAATTCGCTACCAAAATGAGCTCCTGGCCAACGTGAATGGTTTAAAAGCTGCGGGATTGGGAAGTGAAGCTTATCAAAGCCAACTGGATATTCTCACCGCTGTTAGCAAGCACATTCAGGTGATTCATCAGCAAGTTGATCAAATGGTAGAAGCCCGTAAGAAAGCCAATGCCATTGAAAATGCCCGTGAAAAAGCCATCGCCTATGACAAAGACATCAAAGCAGTTTACTTTGACGAGATCCGTTATCATGTAGATAAACTGGAGCACCTGGTTGATGATGATCTTTGGACGTTACCCAAATACCGTGAAATGTTATTCATCAGATAAAAACATTCCATTGAAATTCCATACCCCCCGCCCCGACGTTAAACGTCGGGGTTTTTTGTACCCTGTCGAAAACCGAAAAAAGTGAAATTTCCCTCACCTGATAAATACATTCCCTTGAAATTCAATAACCCCGACCATTTGCGTCGGGGTTATTGTTCTCAGCCGACTACCCGGCACAGTTGACCGAAATTCTTTGCAATAGCTATGAAAAAAAAGTAACTTACCTCTCTTAAAACAAATTGTATGAAAAAATGGATGTTACTGGCTGTGTTGTTCGTTGCATCTGCAGGAA
This sequence comes from Sediminibacterium sp., assembly GCA_046095445.1. Classification (GTDB taxonomy): domain Bacteria; phylum Bacteroidota; class Bacteroidia; order Chitinophagales; family Chitinophagaceae; genus Sediminibacterium. The sequence goes on along the minus strand of JBJTJJ010000189.1, from coordinate 8,498 downwards.
CTACATTGTATGCCCAACCGCCCGGTGGCGGTCAGATGTCGCCTGAACAGCGCAATGCTATGATGAAAGAAAGATTCAAAGCCATGGGTTGTGATGATGTACAGGCAGATTCACTTATTGCCATTTCCAATGACATGCGTCCTAAACAAATGGCACTGCGTGATCTCGATCCTGACGCGCGCATGGCGAAAATGAAAGAGATAACCGATGAGCGCAACAAGAGAATTGAAAAAGCGCTTCCTGCCGAACTGGCGAAAAAGGTTATCGAAGCGCTGTCCCAGCAACGCATGGGTGGCCGCGGCGGTGGAGGTGGTGGAAATCAGTAATCCAACTTAATTTAACCACACAAAAAAACCTCTTTAATTGAAAGAGGTTTTTTTTATACCATTTGTTACCTGTTACTTAGCCATTGTAAAATTTTCCAGGAACTTAGTTGTGAAGTTTCCTTTGCGGAAGTCTTCGTTCTTCATCAACTGTAGGTGGAAGGGTATAGTTGTTTTTACCCCTTCAATTACATATTCACTTAGCGCCCGATACATAGTGTCTATAGCTTCTTCCCGGCTCTGAGCCACTGTTATCAACTTACCTATCATTGAATCATAATAGGGAGGAATTACATAACCTGCGTACACATGGCTATCTACACGTACCCCGTGACCACCGGGGGTATGTAATACAGTTATTTTTCCGGGAGAGGGACGGAAATCATTGTAGGGATCCTCGGCATTGATGCGACATTCAATTGCATGGAGCTGAGGTTCGTAATTTTTTCCGGAAATTCTATCCCCACCCGCAATTTTTATTTGCTCTTTAATCAGGTCATAATTCACCACCTCTTCAGTTACACAATGTTCCACCTGAATTCGGGTATTCATCTCCATAAAATAGAAATTCCGGTGCTTGTCCACCAGAAACTCTATCGTTCCTACGCTTTCATAATTGATAGAAGAGGCAGCTTTAATTGCAGCTTCTCCCATCTTTTGTCTTAACTCAGGTGTCATGAAGGGGGATGGGGATTCCTCCACTAATTTCTGATGGCGCCGTTGAATCGAACAATCCCTTTCGCTCAAGTGACAAACATTACCATACTGATCCCCGGCAATTTGTATCTCTATATGTCGTGGCTCCTCTACAAATTTCTCCATATAGATGCCATCATTCTTGAAGGCAGCTGCAGCCTCGGTCTTGGCAGTGGTGTAAGCTCTTTCCAGATCTTCCTCCTTCCAAACAACCCGCATCCCTTTACCACCACCACCTGCAGTAGCTTTTAAAATAACAGGATATCCAATTTCTTTTGCCATGCGTGCAGCCGCTTCCAGACTTTCCAGCAGACCTTTCCCTCCGGGAATAACAGGAACTCCGGCAGCAATCATTGTCTCTTTTGCAGTGATCTTATCACCCATCTTGCTAATCATCTCGGGTGTTGGTCCGATAAACTTAATTCCATGATCTGCACAGATTTGGGAAAACCGGGCATTTTCAGCCAAAAATCCATAACCAGGGTGAACAGCATCGGCATTGGTGATTTCAGCCGCAGCCATGATGTGAGGGATATTGAGGTAAGAATCAACACTGGCAGGTTTTCCAATACAAACTGCTTCATCTGCGAATTTCACATGCAGACTGTCTTTATCAGCCGTAGAATAAACAGCTACGGTTTTGATACCCATTTCTCTGCAGGTTCTGATAACACGCAGTGCAATCTCTCCGCGGTTGGCTATTAATATTTTTTTAAACATGCTGAAAAAAATTTTTGGACACTACCTCTGGTAGTTAATCCTTCCTGTGAACAGAAATTATGTTTGACTACTTGGGATCAACCAGGAAGAGTGGCTGATCAAATTCAACCGGACTTGCATCTTCCACCAAAACTTTTACAATAGTTCCACTCACTTCACTTTCAATCTCATTGAAGAGTTTCATCGCTTCAATGATGCAAAGTACTTTACCGGGAGCTACTGATTGTCCTACATCGGCCAAAACCGGTTTGTCGGGAGAAGACCTGCGATAAAAAGTTCCGATCATTGGACTTTTAATAGTGATTAACTTATCCTGAGCCGGGGCTGGAGCAGATGCCGCTGCCGCAGGAGCGGCGGGTGCGGGAGCCGGGGGCGGGGGTGCCGTATGATACACCTGGTGTACCGGTGCAGCGGTCTGAGCTATAACCTGTTCTTCTTTTTGCTTGATGGTTACCTTACCATCTTTGTCTTCTATACTGATTTCACCAATGTTACTCTTGTTGATGATCTTGATTAATTCGTGGATTTGTTTCAGGTCCATAAAAAGCTTTTTTTGGGGAAGAACCCCGGTTAATCAATGGCAATACAAGGGTCTTTCAACCCCTTTTTTCATTCAAAAAGGCTTTTTACAGGAAGGATGGATTTTAGCGAAATGAGGGCAAAAATAGGGTATTTCGGGCCAAAAATGCCCAAAAATTCCTCAAAAATGAATAAAAATTGGAAAAAATTGCCAGAAGCCGAAAGTCGAAAAATTACTCTTTTCCTTCCTTTACCCGTTCAACATAGCTACCATCTTTGGTATTTACCCGTATCAATTCCCCGTCTTCGACGAACAAAGGCACCATCACAGTAGCCCCGGTTTCAACAGTTGCCGCTTTCAGGGCACGGGTAGCGGTGTCGCCGCGTAAGCCCGGCTCACAATAGGTAATTTTTAGAACAATCTTTTCTGGTAGCTCCGCTCCGATAGGTTGCTCAGTTTCCGCATTGATAAAAACGAACACCTCTGAGCCATCTTTCAAAAACTGAGGGGCATCGATCATTTCCTCGGCAAGAGCGATCTGTTCGAAAGTCTCATTATTCATGAGGTTGAACCCGCTATCATCTTTATAGAGGAATTGGAAGGCCTTTTTTTCAACGCGTACCGGAAATATATTTTCACCGCTGTTCCAGGTCTTTTCGATGGTACGTTTATTGTCTACGCCTTTTAGCTTAGCCCAAACTTTGGCCGCCGCCCGGGCAGTCTTGTTTTCGCCGAACTCTACTACAGAATATAAACTGCCGTCCAATTTGAGAATCATGCCACGGCTGATGTCGGAAGTGGTTGCCATAAATAAATGTTTTACTAAAGTGCCGCAAAAGTAGGTAATGGCACTGAAATAAAGCTTTTTTACAACAGGAATATAAGGTTGACTGGATAGGTTGTACTTCTGTTTTCCATTTTTTTTGCAGGTTTGGTTCAACTTTTTGCACTATAAAGGCTGCATTTCTGACTCAATTGGTATCTACTTTGGTAGAAAATCCAAATTCTATGAAAAAGTATTTAATTCACCTCTTGATCCTGTTCGGGTTAGGCATACAGACCAACCTTCTGGCAGGTACTTTTATTATTAAAGGTACTGTTACCGATGAGAACAGGCGTCCCTTAGCGGGAAAAGTGCTGTTAATATCAGCCGAATCCGGTGACCCGGGTTGTAATGTTCAAAAAAGGGTTCAAACCAATGCCAACGGATACTATATAGATTCCGTTAGTTGCGGCGGAGAGATCCGGTTCATCAATGTGCAAACCACCGACTGCAATGGTCGATTGTTTGTGCATAGAATGGTGCCCGGCAGTACGCGTGTGATTGAAAGCAATTTTGTGCTTTGTGGCACTCCGGTTACCATCGCATGTAATGCCGCCTTCACTGTTGTACCGGCAATTTCATCTCCTACTCTGTTCCAGTATGGCTTCTTAAGTGGCGACAGCAAAGCAGCTCCTGGTGATAGTATCGTTGCCAGAACCTGGTTGTTTGGGGACAGGACAGCTCCTGTTACAGGCAATGAAATCAATCTGCGTCACGCATTCCCGGGTCCAGGTAACTATCAGGTTACTTTGTTAATTAAGACACGAAGAGGTTGTGAGAGCAGAATAACCAATACAGTTGTTGTCAAAGAACAACCCTGCAGAGTTGCTACAAAAGTGTTTATCAAAAGACAGGCCGGACTTTATCTGCAGTTCAGTTCTATTGAAGAAAACCTGGCTGCCGGTGACTCAATTGTCAAGCGTAGCTGGAGCTTTGGAGATGGCAGCAGTATGGATGGCAATGAAATCAGTCCGGTAAAGAAATATAAAGATTCCGGCACCTACCGTGTTTGTCTGCAGTTCAAAACCAAATATGGATGCACCGGTGAAGCATGCATTGCTGTTCGCGTCAAAGACAGTTCAATCTCCAACACATCTTGCAGAGCATACTTTACTACTACAAGTGAAGGGCTTGCTGCCTGGTTCTCAAGTGAGCAATCTGCGGCAGGAGTATTGCCCAACGGCATGCGAGATACTATCATCAGCAGAAGCTGGTACATCAACGATACTTTGGTGCCTGTAACTACTCCCAATCCGATTAACTTCCGCTATCTGTTTCAACAACCCGGTACTTACAGTATCAAACTGGTAATAAAAACAAGAAGTGGATGTGAAAGCAAATTCGAACAGAGAATCACTCTACTGAATCAAAATTGCAACCTGAGCACCAAAGCCGTGGTGGTGAAGAGCAGCGGACTGGAATTTTTGTTTGAAAGATTGGTAACGAATGTCAACAGTGGAGACAGCATCGTGAATACAATATGGAAGTTCGGAGATGGCACTTCGCTCGATCAGAGCCAGGGACGTCCTTATAAAGCATATCGTCAGCCAGGTAAATACACCGTATGTGTATACACGAGAACTCAAAAAGGTTGTAGTAGTGAAGCTTGTATCACTGTTGAAGCAAAAGACTCAACTATCGAACCGACAGATTGCAAGGCACTCTTTACTTATGAAGTAAAAGACAATGTAGTTTACCTGAATAGTGGACGTTCTACTGCCTCTGGTGGTGGTATTGGCACACGCCCCGACAGCATTGTTTCCCGTATCTGGTATTTTGGAAGCAACACCAGGGGAATAGAAGTGCCCGGTAATCAGGAAACAATGCGCTATGCATTTGATCAGCCAGGAACTTATCCTGTAATCCTTTACATCAAAACAAGGATGGGTTGTGAAAGTAAATATGTTGCCTATGTAGTTATTTCGCCGGCACAATGCCGCTTTGGAACACAAATCAGTATTGCCAGAATGAGTGGCTTGAGTTTTCAATTCAATGCATTCCACAGCAACCTCAGCAGCAGTGACAGTATTGTTAAACGTTCCTGGAGCTTTGGTGATGGTACCTACAACGAAGGCAATGAAGCAAAACCCATCAAGACCTATGCAAAAGCAGGAAAATATAAGGTTTGTTTAGTAGCAAAATCAGCTAAAGGTTGCACCAGTGAAAGCTGCATCGAAATTGAAATCAAAGACTCAGTTGCAGTACCCGCCGATTGTTTTGCCTTCTTTACTTATGAGATAGATAACAATGTGGTGAAACTGAATAGTTCCAGATCAAGGTCATCGAATAACGGACTAAGTGCTGCACCCGATACCATCATTAGCCGTACCTGGTATTTTGGAAACAATACTAGAGGAATTGAAGTACCGGGTAGTCAGTGGGACATGAAATATGCCTTTGAACAGCCGGGAACTTATACCATTACACTGGTGATTAAAACACGCCAGGGATGTGAAAGTAAGTATACAACTACAGTTGTAATCCGTCCCGCAGATTGTCGCTTTGACTCAAGAATCAGTGTTGGAAGACAAAGCGGACTTTCCTATCAATTCCGTGCTGAACATGCCGGATTAATAGCAGGTGACAGCATTGTAAAACGTTCCTGGAGCTTTGGCGACGGCACTTATAATGAAGGTAATGATGATAAACCTGTTAAAACCTATACCAAAGCAGGTAGATACAAGGTGTGTCTGATAGCCAAATCAAGAAAAGGATGTATCAGTGAAAGTTGCTTTGAGATCAACGTAACCGACTCCAGCATCGCACCCTACAGTTGTAAGGCCCTGTTTGACTACAGAATCAATGGTACAGTAGTTTACTTCAATAGTGCGGCGTCTACTGGATCCCCCGTAATCGGAGGAACCACCGACAGTATCATCAGCAGAACTTGGTACCTGGGTAATGCTACCAGCGGACCTACTTATACTGGTAATGAAGTAGAAGTTAAATTCGACTACCTTAAGCCAGGAACCTACACCGCTTATTTGGTGATCAAAACACGGTCAGGTTGTGAAAGTAAATATGCTGTTACTTTCGCTATTCAACCCGCCTGCAAGGCAATTGCTGACTTCAAGTTCGAACAAACAGCTCCGAACAAAATACAGTTTGCCAGCGGTGCGAGCACAACAACATCCGGTGACACAATCACCCAGCGAATCTGGAGCTTTGGAGATAACTCCCTGATGACCGGTAATGTAGTCAATCCGGAAAAGGTTTACCGCACAGCGGGAACTTACAGGGTGTGCCTTCAGGTAAAAACCAGCAAGGGCTGTGTAGCCGATGTTTGTAAAGATGTGAGAGTTCTGGATACTACCAATACACCGGGAATCGCAATCAACTATCTCAAAATTGTGAGCATCAATCCAAATCCCGTACAATCCCGAATGGTTGTTACAGTTTGGAGCAGATTGCCCAATATGTCAACAGAGTTCACCGTGTACGATGTAAATGGTAATCCAAAACTGAGTTTTAAAAAGGAATTGGCAGCCGGCAATAATATTCTGGAAGTTTTTGCCGACAGGTTAAATCCCGGACTTTATTTCCTTCGGGTAGGCAATGCCTATGGCAGGGATAGTGCCCAGTTTTATAAACAATAAATTTCCCCCCTAGAAAATCAAAGCCAGTCGGAATATTTCCGGCTGGCTTTTTTTGTTAAGCCCCGGGTAAGAAAAACCCGAATCTTTCAAAAAAGCATGTCCTTTCATGGCTGATTTCGCCTATTTTTGCGGCGAACTTAATACTAGCAACCATGTCAGTTTTAGTCAACAAAAACTCACGCATCCTTGTACAAGGTTTTACAGGAACCGAGGGAACATTTCACGCAACACAAATGATCGAGTATGGTACCGGCGTTGTTGGTGGTGTTACACCCGGAAAAGGTGGTTCCACCCACCTGGATAAACCAGTATTCAACACGGTGGCTGAGGGTGTAAAAGCTACTGGTGCTGACGTAAGTATTATTTTCGTTCCACCTGCTTTTGCTGCTGATGCTATTATGGAAGCTGCAGAGGCAGGTATCGGACTGGTTGTTTGTATTACGGAAGGGATTCCTGTGCAGGATATGGTGAAAGTGAAAAACTATCTCCAAACATCCAAGACGCGCTTAATCGGACCTAACTGTCCGGGTGTAATTACTGCCGGTGAAGCCAAAGTGGGCATTATGCCTGGCTTCATTTTTAAATCAGGCCGCATTGGTATCGTTTCAAAGAGTGGTACCCTGACTTATGAAGCAGCTGACCAGGTGGTAAAAGCAGGTATGGGCATCAGCACAGCCATAGGCATTGGTGGCGACCCTATTATCGGAACACCAACCAGAGATGCAGTAGAATTGTTAATGAATGATCCTGAAACAGATGGCATCGTTATGATTGGTGAAATTGGAGGTAGCATGGAAGCTGATGCTGCCAGATGGATCAAAGACAATAGCCGCAAACCAGTGGTTGGATTTATTGCCGGACAAACAGCACCTCCCGGTCGCCGCATGGGACATGCTGGTGCTATCATTGGTGGTGCAGATGATACAGCTGCAGCAAAAATGAAAATCATGGCAGAATGTGGCATTCACGTAGTGGCTAGTCCCGCCGACATTGGAAAGACCATGGCAGCAGTGTTGAAAAAGTAGTAGTCATCCCAGACAGTACTTTTCCCCTTTTTTCCAATGGCTGCAATTCCAGCCACTCCATTTGTTAAATTCGTAGATTGCCTGTGCAAATTTAAAATCCATACATCTTCGGAAAAACCGATTTAACCGAAGTATATGTGGAAGTACGGAATATCCTTTTTGATAGTAACTGTTGCAGGTGCAATGACCGTGCAGGCACAAACCAGTGATACCACCTATAATCGGGAATGGTTGGACATTGATTCTACTATCAACATCAATCGTTTACCCAAAACGGCACTCGAAAAAGTTAGCCGACTTTATCAGAAATCCGTACGAGATAACCTGGGTCCTCAACAGCTCAAATGTCTACTCTATCAGATGACATTGGAGCACCAACTCAATGAGCCGGCAAATGATGCGGCCATCAAAAGAATCAAAAAAGAATTCAGTCAACAAAAAGATCCGCTCACATCGATGATACTGCAAGCGATGCTGGCCAATCAATACCAACGTTTCTACCAAATAAATAGATGGAAAATTGATCAAAGAAAACCTACCCGGTTACCTGTTGCTGCTGACATTAATCAATGGAACAGCAATGATTTCAACAAAATGATTACACAAGCTTATGAAAAAGCACTGGTACAACCGGAACTATTAAAAAAGATGCCGGTGAGGGCCATCAATGCAATTATTTACAAAGGAAACGGATTGTTGCAACCCGCGAATTGGTACGAATTGATCTTACTAGAGAAATTAACCTACGATAAAAATCCGATTATTTCAGCTTATGTACCCGCAGCTTCTTCTGCC
>JBJTJJ010000188.1:0-7684 GCA_046095445.1 Sediminibacterium sp. | reverse complement strand
TCAGGACGCTTTCTTTTTATCATAGTAGGGAATCGTATCATCAGATTCTACTTCCTCTTGTAACCAATAGGCGCGGGTCACAATGGCACCTGTAGCCGTTTTTAATAATCTGCCGAAAATTGCATTGGTAGCATTGAAAGTCACATCAGTCACTCCAACTGTAGTGCCGGTTTCAATAGACGATTCTGCAGCCGGATCAGCATTTTTAGGTGGTGGAGAAGGAACAAGAATAACCTGGTATCCGTTCAGTTCAAGAAGTTTTTGTAAAAAGGAAACTCGCGCAGGTTGCACATTTCTCTCAACAACTGCACATTTTATTCCTTCCAAATCTTCGAATTCATGATTTTTATTGATCGCCATATTCTCATTAGTTTATACCATTCAGCAGTTGAAAGAGATGCTCGTAGAAAAATCCCATAAAACCAATCAAGACTATACCCATTGCACAAAAAAGCAGCGCGAATTTAACAGAAAATGAAAGGGGCTCCTGAGGTAAAGGTTGAACAGGCTGGTTCATGAAGATGGTTTTTACCACTCGGAGATAATAATAGAGTGATATGACCATATTGGCAGCAGCGATTCCTATAACCCAGTAATTTCCTCGTGAAGACCCGGAAAGGAGCAGAAAAAATTTACCAAAAAATCCAGCGGTAGGTGGAATTCCTGCTAATGAAAACAAGGCAATGGTAAGCATCCCTGATAAAAATGGATGGCTATGGTCCATTCCGGAAAGATCTGAAATATCTTCTTTACCATACTGATCTGATAATACAGATACCACCCCAAAGGCAGCCAGATTGGAAAAAAGATAAATTAAAAGGAAGTAAATAACAGAAGTGGCTCCCTCTTGTGTATGTGCAGAAAGACCAATCAAGAGAAAACCTACCTGAGCAATGGAAGAAAAAGCAAGAAGTCGTTTGAGATTGAGTTGCTGAATGGCGAAAAAATTGGCTATTAGGATTGAAGCCAGTGCCAGGATGATCAGGCCGGGATACCAAACATCAATTTTTTCTTCGAAAGTTTGGTACAAAATTGGAATCATCACCATGAAAATAGCGGACTTAGAAACTACCGAAAGAAATGCTGTAACTGCCGTAGGAGCACCCTGATAAACATCAGCAGTCCATAAGTTGAAAGGAACAGCAGAAATTTTAAACGCAAACCCTGATAAGATGAGTAAGAAGGCCAAAATGGATAGTGGCGAATGTCCAATATGTGTTATCAATCCTGCAAAATCCAATGTTCCCGTTAATCCATACAACCAGGAGATACCCAACAATAACAAGGCAGAGGAAAAAGCTGAAGATATCACCAATTTCATGGCTGCTTCCGGTGAATGTCTACGACCGAAATCAAATCCTGCAGCTGCTGCAAGCGGAAGAGATGACATTTCAAGCCCAAGAAAAAATAGCAGGAGATTTCGGGAGGATAACATCAGGAACATTCCCAGGAGAGATGTTATCAATAATAAATAAAACTCAGGTAAATTATTGGCCTTCCTGCACCAATCATAAGAAAAGAGTGCAATGATCCAAACTGCCAAATTGAGAATTGTTTTCTCTGCTAGTATTAGCGGACTGGCAACGAAACTTTCTCCGAAGAGCGTTCCATAATTGAAATCCCATAATCCGGCTATAATATTCAAGAACAAAACAATGTTCATTCCATTGATCCAGGTTTCATTGGAGGGCTCTTTCCACAACCATACTACCAGTATGCCCAATATTATGGTTACCAGCAGCAATTCTTGTTTTAATATGAGCCAATCATTCAGTTGCATATCCATTTATTTATTGGTCAGTTGAATGGATGCTGACCTTACGAGACCTTCTGCCTCAGTACCTGTCAGGTATTGAAGTAAAAAAGGTGCCATTCCCATAATAAAAATTCCTGCCAGTAACAATCCGGCTGCGACCTGTTCTTGCCATGCTGCGTCTTTCAGGTGCTGCCAGCTCTCTGCAAGCGGTCCCATTACTGTTTTTCCTGCAGCTCTTAGAATGTAAACTGCCGTTACGACGATAGATGCACAGGAAAGAATAGTTGCCAACCTTATCCAGGTAGAAGTATTTTCCCATGCACCGGTAAAAACCGTCATTTCAGCAACAAAACCGCTCATGCCTGGCAAACCTAGTGAGCACAAACCTGCTACAATAAATACTGTACTGATGATCGGCATATTCTTTAATAATCCGCCTAATTCATTCACCTGACGGGTGTGGGTTCGCTCGTAAATCATACCGATAGCAGCAAAGAAAAGGGCAGTCATCAAACCATGTGATATCATTTGCAATACAGCCCCATTTACTGAAGTAACATTAAAAACGCCGATTCCAAGCATAACAAAACCACAGTGACTGACGGAAGAATAGGCATTCATATACTTAAGATCTGTCTGCATCAATGTTACAAAAGCACCATAAAAAATTGCTATTGCAGAAAGTGCAATAATTGCTGGTCCATAATAATGAGCCGCTTCAGGCATCAGGAAGGAGGCAACCCGAAGACAACCATAACCTCCGAGTTTCATGGAAATTCCTGCCAGAAACATCGAAGCAGCTGTGGGTGCAGATGCATGACCATCAGGCACCCAGGTATGAAAGGGAAATAGGGCAGCAAAAAAACCAAATCCGAGAAATAAGAATGGAAAGAAAAGATATTGAAAAGATACCGGAAAAGCGTGTCGGGATAATATTGATAAATCAAAACTATGAGCTTGCTGATAAATGGCTGCCAGTCCGATAAATACCAAAGCTGACCCTGCCATTAACATGAGTGCCAGTTTCATGGCACTGTATTCTTTTCGTCCGCTTCCCCAGATTCCAATCAGGAGAAACTTAGGCAATACTGCCAGTTCCAAAAAGAAAAAGAGCGTAAAAATATCCCTGGACATGAAAAAACCATAGGCACCCAGGCTGAGTAAAATCAGAAGGAAGAAAAACTCTCTGCTCATTTTTTCCTGTTTCCAGGAAACCAAAACACCTGCCAATACTACCAGGGCTGTTAATAACATCATTGAAAGAGAAATACCATCAACGCCCACCTGAAACTGAATACCCCAAGTTGGGAACCATTGATATTGTTGAAGGAAATATACCTCAGTTGGCTGTTGTAGCCTTGCAGCAATGAATTCACGAATGAGAAAAATCACCAGCAACAATTGTACAGCAGCACCCACCAGTGCAATCATCCTGTTGTAAACAGCTCGAGGTGTACCTGCAATTAGCAGGCAGGTAACCAGTGGAACAGCTAAAAATTGCAAAAGATTCATTGGCTTATTTAATTTCTACAATTATTTCCATAAATAAAAAAAGAAAATCATCCATCCCGCAATGCCGCCCATGAAGTATAGCAGATAATCCTGAAGTTTACCGGACTGCATCCTGCGGAAAAAATAATAACAGCTGGCTACCCCATCTGCCACACCATGTATCAGACCATCGACAATGTTGCGATCAAACCAGGCGAAAGGACGAGCTACCAGCGGTGTCAGAATAGAATGGGTTATCCAGAGATACACTTCGTCGATATAAAACTTTTTGAATGCTGCATGATAAAACCAATTGGGTTTCGAAGTTGATGAATTAGTTTCTTCGGTAGGTCGCACATATTTCAGGTAAGCAATTATTATTCCTAATATAGATATTCCCTGGGGTGCGGAAGAAAAAAGCCAGTTGATAGATGAATGATGTGAAGTTGCCCCAAAAAAAATGTGAGATCCAAAAGGGAACCAGCCAACTACCACGCTACATAAGGTAAGTAGCAATAGTGGTACAGACATGAGCCAGGAATTATGATGATGGGTTGGAACCTCGGCGGGCTTTCCCCAAAATATGAGGAAATATAACCTGAACATATAAAAAGCCGTTAGTCCTGCAGTTAGCAGTGCCAATCCAAACACAAACCGATTGGCACTAAAGGCAGCCAGCAGTATTTCTTCTTTACTGTAGAACCCTGCTAAAGGGAATATACCGGCAATTGCCAGACAGGCAACTAAAAAGGAAAGATGAACAAGCGGGAGATGTTTGCGCAGCCCACCCATTTTATCTACTTCATTGCTATGTACCAGATGAATTACCGCACCAGCGCCCAGGAAAAGCAGGGACTTAAAAAAGGCATGGGTGAAGAGATGGAACAGTGAAGCAGTATAGCCGAGGTAATGATCACCACTGTTAGCTATTCCCAGCGAAAACATCATGTAGCCAATTTGGGACATCGTCGAATAAGCCAGGATCCGTTTTATATCAGTTTGGGTACAGGCAATGATGGCAGCGAAAAATGCAGAGAAAAGTCCAATACAAGTTATAACTGTCATAACATCTGTCGACAGGATGAACATGCCGAAAAGTCTTGCCACCAGAAATACACCCGCAACAACCATTGTCGCAGCATGTATCAAAGCAGACACCGGTGTAGGTCCTTCCATAGCATCCGGCAGCCAGATGTGGAGTGGGAACATAGCAGATTTACCGGCACCGCCTACGAATACCAATAAAAGTCCCCAGGTAAGTGCACTTAGTCCTAAAAATCCCGCTGCTGATGCAGACTGGAATCTGCCGTCAGCCGGATTACCCAACCGTTGCAATAATGTAGCTATATCCAAAGACTCACCGTAGTAAGAAAGTACCAGAATGCCTATAAGGAAGCCCAAATCAGCAAAGCGGGTTACAATAAATGCTTTCTTAGCGGCTGCTATGGCAGACGGTTTGGTAAAATAATAGCCGATGAGTAAAAAGGAGGAGACACCCACCAATTCCCAACAGATATAAATCTGAAACAGATTTCCCGCCAAAACCAGACCCAGCATCGAGAAGGTAAATAGTCCCAGGAAAGCAAAGTAAGTAGCATATCGCTCCTCCCCTTTCATATAGGAAAGACTAAAAATGTGCACCATCGCAGATACGAAAGTCACCACCACCAACATCATGATAGTGAGTGGGTCAATTACAAGACTTATATCAATGCTCAGTCTTTCGTTGAAAACCAACCAGGGAAAACGAAATATCGTCTCAAAATTACTTGCATTAACCGAGGAGGGAGCCAGTGTAAAATATTTATAAGCTACCAGTAGTGACGTGCCGGCACTAATTAACATCATAGCAGTGGCGATTATTCCTGCCAATGCCTTTGGTAACCGCCTGCTCGTAAGTCCCAATAGCAGAAAACTAGCCAGGGGAAGCAATAAGATGATTGATATAGTGGACAAATTCGGCATGATTAATATTTCAATTCAGTAGCATCTTCCACATCCACAGAATGATAGGTTCGATACAAGTGAATAATAATGGCAATAGCAATAGCTGCCTCTGCAGCTGCGATAATAACTATAAAGAGTGACAAAAAAATACCATCGGTTTGTTGGGGATAGAGGTAACGCTGAAAGGCGGCCAGGTTGATATTGACACTGTTAAGCATGAGTTCCAAAGACATGAGAATTGTAATGAGATTTCTGCGGGTAAACATTCCATACATACCTATGAAGAACAGGGCAGTGCTAACAATTAGAATATGTAAAAGTGGTACGTGTTGCATGTGACAGTTTTACTTTGGGGTATTCGTTGTTTTTGAATCGGGTAATTTCATAGCGATAGCTATACAGGCGACCATGGAAGCGAGAAGCAATATACTAACCATTTCAAAAGGCAATGCGTATCCCCCTGCTTCGACTGACAACATTTGTTTTCCGATGGTACGAACATCGGCTAGTGTGGTATCGGGTGCTGTTTGTCGATATCCATACAACCAAAGACACCAGGCAGTGAAAAGAAAACCGCTGATGACAGCCAGCAACGCGAAAAAATGCCTTGACCTTCTCAATGTTGGTAATTCTTGTCCGGAACCACGGGTAAGAAAAACAGAAAAAATGATTAATACTACTATACCACCAACATATACCACTATCTGAATTGCAGCCAGGAGATTAAGTTCCAGCCAAAAATAAATAGCTGCAACACCTAATAACGAAAACAACAACCAGATAGCTGAACGGAAGATTTGCCTGCCAGTCACTGATAAAAAGGCAGTGATCAGCAGAAAAGCAGAAATCAAATAAAATGCTATGGCAGATGCAGACATCATTCTACTCCCTCCCTGATTTTTGAATTGGGTTGATTTAATTTTTTAGTGAGTTTATTTCGGTCATAAACACTGTGCTCAAATGTCTGTGCCATTTGAATGGCATTTGTAGGACATGCCTCGATACAGAGATTACACATAGTGCAAAGCTCGAGGTGGTAAATAAAAGTATCCAGTGCTTTTTTCTTTTTTCCCTCAGGTGTTACATCCATTTTTGTGATGATCTTGATAGTTCCGTTGGGACAAGCGAGTTCACAAGCTGTGCAGCCGGTGCAGGCATGCTCATTGTTAACATCATGTGCCATCACAACTTCCCCTCTGAATCTTTCTGGGAGTTTGAGTTCATGTCGGTTATCAGGGTATTGCTGGGTGATGATCTCTGATGGGTGAAAGAAATAATAACCGGTTTTTTTCATGCCCTTCAGCAGGGAACTAAATCCGTGATAAACCTCTTTGATATATTCTTTTATAAACATAGAATCATTGGTTTAAAAATGCCACCCTTTTATAGCAATCCACGTTACCAGTAACAAATTAAAGAGACCTATAGGCAGCAGGTATTTCCATTCCAGGTTCAATAGTTGATCTACTCTCAGGCGGGGGAAAGTCCATCTGAACCACATGATCAGGAAAATAAGGAAAAATGTTTTTCCCATGAACCAGATGGAAGATGGAATCCAATCCATGAGATGGTTGAACCCATCCCAATGGGCAATGTGCAGGGGCATCCATCCTCCCAAAAATAAGGTGGCACCGAGAGCACATACTATAAATATGTTGATGTATTCAGCCAGGAAGAAGAGAGCAAAGCGCATTCCGGAGTATTCGGTATGGAATCCCGCGGTTAATTCAGATTCCGCCTCCGCCAGGTCAAAAGGAGCCCGGTTGGTTTCTGCAGTAACCGCTATGATGTAAATAACAAATGCAATGAGTGCCGGAATATGACCTCTGAATAACCACCAGCCACTTTCTTGTGATGCTATGATATCAGATACCTGTAGACTTCCACTCAGCACGACGATGCATAAGATGGAAAAGCCGGCAGATAATTCATAACTCACAATCTGTGCACCACTGCGCATGGCACCCAGCATAGCGAACTTATTGTTACTTGACCAGCCGGCCATCATCACCCCTATTACTGAAACAGATGATACAGCTGTAATGTATAGTACACCAATGTTGATGTCCCATATTTGTAATCCCCGTGCAAAGGCAATCGGGGCAAGAAGCATCATGGCAACCATCATTACCAAAAAGGGGGCGAGGTTGAAAAGGAATTTATCCGCGAGTCTTGGCACCAGGCCTTCTTTCATCAACAACTTCAATGTATCGGCTACAGTTTGCAACATACCTGCTGGTCCCACCCTGTTGGGACCCAATCTTATTTGAATGTGAGCGGCAACTTTTCTTTCCATTAATACCAGCACTAGGCCCAAAATAGCAAATAGGGATATGGCCAATAACCCGATGATGACGCACTCTATCAGCAAAGTATAGGCACCTGTTTTTTCCAACAGGAATGAATGTATTTGTGCCGCCCATTGCTGAAAACTAAACATAATGACTACTTCGGGTGTGTTAATGTTTATTATTTAATTTAATTCGGGTC
>JBJTJJ010000187.1:0-5181 GCA_046095445.1 Sediminibacterium sp. | reverse complement strand
ATGGAGTCAGACCAATCAAAGAGATGAACTTCAATAACCCTGTTTTTTCCATCTACGGTAGGTCGGATACCAATGTTCATCATTCCGCTCCTGACAAGTAAATTTCCCGTCCCCGCTGGATCCTGTAATTGTACGCTTACTATGTATACCCCATTTGCAGGAATCAACTTATCTTCTTCGGCTATCTGTAAATTAGCGGTAGGATATCCGAGGGTTCTTCCCATGCGATTCCCTTCTATTACAGTTCCCTCAAAAAAATAGGGGTATCCTAACAGTTCATTGGCTTCTTTCACCTTATGTTGTAACAAGTCCTTGCGAACCCTGGTGGAACTAATGGCTGACTCCCGCAACATTTGTTCGTCAATTTCTTTCACTTCAAATCCAAACCTACTTCCCATACTTTCTAATAGATGATAATCCCCAGTTCTGTTCTTTCCAAATCGGTGGTCATAGCCGATAATAACGGTATGAGGGTGGAACTGGTTGACTAAAAATTGCTCCACAAAATCTTCCGCACTGCTTTGGGCAAAGCTGTGGTTGAAAGGAATAACTACCAGGTGGTCGATTCCTGCTTCAGTCAAAAGCGCCTTTTTTTCCCGTATGGTGGTCAAAATTTTTACTTCACCCGGAATGGATGCAATTACCTTCCTCGGATGGGGGAAAAAAGTAATGATCACGGTTTCACCCCCTATGGCAGCCGCCACCTCCTTCATCTGGTTAAGAATCTTACGGTGACCTGTATGCACCCCGTCAAAACTTCCTATTGTAATCACCGCATTCCGAAAAGAAGGCAAATCACCGGAACCAATTTCATGTATTTTCATCGGCGCCAAAATTAAGCAGCTTTCTCCAATATCCGCCTTCTGTTGATGAATCATCCAATAGGTTCTCTCTGTAATTTCAGTTGACGGGGATTGATTACCTTTGTAGCTCACGCATAGAGCCCATGTCGATTTACGCTCGCAGAGGAGTATCTGCTCAAAAAGAAGAAGTTCACCAGGCCATACGGCAACTTGATCAGGGACTCTATCCCCATGCTTTCTGTAAGATGTATCCTGATTTTGCAGGAGGAGATCCCAACTTTGTCAATATCATGCATGCCGATGGCGCAGGTACCAAAAGCATATTGGCTTACCTCTACTGGAAAGAGACCGGTGATGTATCTGTCTGGAAGGGTATTGCCCGCGATGCTGTTGCCATGAACCTGGATGATTTGCTTTGTGTAGGGGTGACCGATAACCTGCTTTTTTCTTCCACAATTGACCGCAACAAATTATTAATAGGGGGCGATATTCTGGAAGCAGTGATTGAAGGTACCAGAGCGTATTTCCAACTGCTCGCTGAATATGGTGTCAATATTCATTATCTGGGCGGAGAAACTGCTGATGTCGGAGATGTAGTGAGAACCATCGCTGTTAACGGAACCATGATGGCAAGATGGCCTACATCCAAGATCATCTCTAATCAACAAATTGCACCGGGTCAGGTGATTGTCGGACTAGCTAGTTCAGGAACCTGTGCCTATGAGCCGGCATACAATAGTGGTCTGGGCAGTAATGGCCTCACCAGCGCGCGGCACGATGTATTGAGTAAATATTACGCTACTCAATTTCCCGAAAGTTTTGAACCCGGCTTAAGTGAGGAAGTTATTTATGTGGGTCACCATCGTCTTACCGATCATTATACTATAGCTGGAGTACAACATACTATCGGAGAACTGCTGCTTTCCCCCACAAGAACCTATGCCCCTGTTATCTGTCAACTGCTGCGAGAATTCGCTGATGACGTAAAAGGTATGATCCATTGCAGTGGGGGCGGTCAAACCAAGTGCATGAAATATTTACCCGGTCCCATGCAGGTAGTAAAAGATAATTTGTTTCAACCACCACCTATCTTCTCCCTGATACAAGACAACTCCGGAGCCGATGACCGGGAAATGTATCAGGTATTCAATATGGGCCATAGAATGGAAATATTTACAGAGGAATCTGCTGCGGGAAAAATGATCGATCTGGCTGCA
This sequence comes from Sediminibacterium sp., assembly GCA_046095445.1. Taxonomy (GTDB): domain Bacteria; phylum Bacteroidota; class Bacteroidia; order Chitinophagales; family Chitinophagaceae; genus Sediminibacterium. Next base: position 3,161 of record JBJTJJ010000187.1, on the reverse strand, counting down.
CAATTCGGCGTAGAGGCAAAGGTGGTTGGAAAAGTACTACCCTCCGATAAGAAAGAACTTACTCTGCAACTTCCCGAAAAGACCATTCATTTTGAATATTAACATCGTTTTCAAATCCCAGCGATTAATTTTAACCACATAATTTTTCAATACCATGTCGGAACCCATTGTATCCATCCAAAACGCCAATATCTATCAGGGTGAGGCATTGATTTTACGCGATGTGAATTTTACCATCGGACGAGGTGAATTCGTTTATTTGGTGGGGAAAACGGGAACAGGAAAAAGTAGCCTGCTGAAAACTTTGTATGGCGAATTGCCCTTGCGGGAAGGTCGTGGAACAGTGGTGGGATTTGACCTCAGTGATATGGATTGGAAAAAAGTTCCTTACCTCAGAAGGAATTTAGGAGTGGTATTTCAGGATTTTCAACTGTTAACAGATAGAAATGTTCATGACAATCTCGGTTTTGTTCTAAAAGCAACCGGTTGGAAAGATGAACACTTGATTGAAGAAAAAATCAACGATGTGCTGGAAAAAGTAGGCCTGAAAAATAAGGGCTATAAAATGCCCTTTGAAATGAGTGGTGGAGAACAACAAAGAGTAGACATTGCCCGAGCCCTGTTAAATTCTCCAAAACTGATACTGGCAGATGAACCAACAGGAAATTTAGATCCGGAAACAAGTGACGAAATCATGCAATTACTGATACAGATATCTAAAGATTATGGCACCTCTGTACTGATGGCTACGCATGACTTCATTGTCATCAATCGCTATCCTTCCCGTATGCTTAAGACTGAGAATAATAGGGTTATAGATAGTAAAACTACCGTAGCCACAGTATAGGCCATTATCCTGCCGGAAATAAAATTTCCATCATCGTTCCTGCTTGTTTTTTAGAGTCAAACGTCTTTTCAAGCACTTCTTTGCGCAGCAGAAATTCATCTTCTCGCATAGGTTGCTGATAAACTTGCTTAATCAGGTTAGTCAGTGCCTCATCAGATTCTGACATTTGCACCAACGGCGAAAGGAATTCCTGCGTTACTGCAGCTTCATTCACGATACAATGTCGCCCCTGAAAAAGTGCATGCAATAATTTCAATTGGATGCCGGTATTATGTTGTGCAGGGAGAATGTGCAAATGTGCACGCGCAATCATGTCTTCCATTTCGGCATCAGATGGATTAGCTACCAGACAGGTATGTTGCTCTCGATGCGCCAGCTCCATCAATTCAGGGGAGGGATTGCGACCGGCAATCACAAAAGGAATTTTTAAGCGATGAAAAATACGCGTCAGCAAACGGATGGCTGTGCGTTCATTCAATGGCACCTGTAAATCGCCATGGAATAGACAATAAGTTCCCATTCCTGTATGTTGCTTGGCTTCCCAGTTAGGAAGAAATACGGGAACAAAATCTATATGAGTACAAAGAAACCTTTTTTTATAATAGTCAACATCTTTTTCCGATACAGCTATAAAACTAACCAGATTGGCTATTCTTTTTTCGTATTTTTTCAACAAACGGCTTTCCAATAAGTAGTAAATACTTTTTATAATTGAATTGCTGCTCTTAGCTAACTGTCGGTAATAAATGTGCTCCGTATTGTGCAGGCGAACTACGCAATGTCGTTCCTTGAATCGTTCATCAGTAAGCAAGTAAGTGCAATGAATTCCATGCATCAATATAGGTGCATCATCCAGTAGCAAACGCTCCAATAACTCTTCATTTTTTCTGCTGGAGACGATATACGGCAAACGTGCTGTTATTCCCTTGTGACCATGATTACGTGGATAATAAAAGACTTCTTCACAAAATTCATTCAATGCCGGTTGTTGTCCCCTGCCATAATCAAAACAATGCAGGTGTATGTTAACTCCTTCATTCTTGAGTGCAGGCAACATGTAGAAGAGATCGATTACGCCACCATAGTTAACAGGGTAGGGGACTGTTAAACAAATAATGTGTAGCTTTTTTTTCAACTAGGAAAGTTTTGCGTAAAAGTCAAGTAAAAGCTGCTGTTCTCTTTCCCAGTTGATTTCTTGGCGGGCTTTCCAACAGTCACGTTTACATTCTTCATATAAAACACGGTCAGTCAGTAATTTGTTCAAAGCTGTTGCTATTGCCTCCGGATCGTCTGGATTCACTGTCAATCCTACTGGATACTTTGACAGCAGGGATTGATAAGCCGGGAAATCCGCACAAACCTGCGGAATACCAGCCATGATATAATCAAAAAAACGATTCGCTAATGACCAGTATTGATTCAGCCCGGTTCTTTCAAATAGCGTGAGGCCAATAGCAGCCTGCGGAGTAATCTTCACCAATTCTTCGGGCAACACGGGTGCATGGCAAATTACTTTTTCTTCCAATTCATGCTCAGCAATCAATTGTTTCACCCGCTCAAGAAAATTTCCTTTTCCATATATGTGCAATGGGGCCGACACATTTTTCATAGCAGGAATCAATGTTTCAAAACTTCTACCTTCATTGACCGCCCCCTGATAGATGATCCATGGCTGCTGCTCCGGTAAATATTTTTCCGGAATCTCCGTACTAACAGGAACATTCCGAATAATAGCATAGTTGACCCCATATCTTGTATTAAATTCTTGGGCCAATTGCTCATTGACAGTATACCCCAAGGGAAAACGAGGTACCAGCCAGCGTTCCGCAGTTAACCAGATTCGATGCACCCATTTTCTGCTCATGACCTCCTTTTGTTCAGTGAATAATTCATGTGCATCCAAAACGCGCACCTGTCTTTTAATTATTGATGCACAGTATACTGCAGGCATCGTATCCAAATCAATGGCGCAGAGAATAGCTTTTTTTTGCCTTAGTAGATAAAAGAGTAACCTGATTTGAAATTCTGCATAGAATAAAGGCCCGCTGTTTAACCAGCAAGAAAGCCAGTGGCGACGATAACTCGGGGTACTATCTTTTAACTCTTCCTTTCCCCGTCTACCCACCAGGACAACTTCATAACCTGCCGATTGAAGGCTGCTGCCAATTTTGTGCATCCGGCGGTCAAAATAGAGCTCATTGGTAACGCAGAAAAAGATAGTTGCCATGATGTAAAAATGGACCTAAATATACACTCCATAAGGCAGCTTATGATGTAAATATAGGGTAGCAAAAATACAAAGTAAGGTGTATAA
>JBJTJJ010000186.1:0-1691 GCA_046095445.1 Sediminibacterium sp. | reverse complement strand
GTGATGATCCGATCACCCGTATTCAAGCCTGATTTAATTTCTACCTGGTCACCATACATCTGGCCAATAGTTACCTCTTTCTTGCGTGCTATACTTTTTCCATTTTCGTTCGAAAGAACCATGATGTATTTTCCTTTCTCGTCATTCTGTAATGTATTCAAAGGGGCTACAATGGCTTTCGGATTAGAATAATCTCTGATTTTTATTTGAGCAATCTGGTTGGGATAAAAATCCTTATCAGCTGGTATCCGGGCTTCTATATAGAAGCTACGGCTATTAGGGTCAATGATCTTACCGGAGAGACTTACCTGGGTATTAATAGATTTATTCAAATCAGGAATTGCTATAATCACAGGCTTTCCTGTGCTCACACGGTCAATATAATTTTCTGGTACATCTGTCACTACTTTTAATTGACTGGTATTGACGATTTTAATTTGCATACCACCCATGAAAGTTTCTCCAACCCTGATATTTACTTCTTCCGCAACACCCGCAACATCACTGAACACCTGCGTCATTTGCAATTGCTCTTTGGTGATTTTAATTTGCTCTTGCATGGATTTTAACTGAGTTTCTAAAGTCTCAACATTGTTTTTCGAAGAAATTAATTGTACCTCGGTGCCAATATTTTGTTCCCAAAGATTTTTTTGTTTTTGATATATGTTGCGGGCAAACTCTAGTTGTACACGCATGGTTTCCAGTCCGCGCTCAGCTGTAATCAAACTCTGGCGTGCAATGGCGTCATCGAGTTTCAATAAAAGCTGCCCTTTTTTTACAAAGTCACCTTTTTTTACAAAAATTTGTTTTACCTGACCGGGTTGGCCACGTGGAGTAACAAAAGAAATATTTTCAGATTCTACCTTGCCTTGTAATTCTATGAAGTGATTGAATGTCTGGAAATGAACAGGAGAGTCTACGCTTACTAATTTGGCATTTTCAGCTTTGGCGGCAGCAGGATCAAGACGAATGATTTCCTTTTCCAACTTACCAATTTGTGTTGCAATGGTTTCCTGTTGCTTTTTCAGTTCAGCCAACTCCGATTTCTTTTTTGACAACTCAGCAGAATCGGCTGATTTATTTTTACCACAGGCGGTAATCAGCATCAGTGGCAGTAGCGATATAAGTAAAATTCTGTTCATACAAATTTTTATTACACGTGAGTATTAAAGTTTTCCGGTGGCTTTGCGGTAATCAACTCTGGCGACTATTGCTCCATAGAGGGCAGACATATAGTTGTTTTGAGCAGTGATCAGATCTGTCTGTGCAGCAGATATTTCGATGCTGGATCCGGTACCCACCTCATATTTTTTTCTTGTCTGGCTATAAACTTTTTCAGCCAGCTCCATGTTCTTTTTTTGGAATTTCAATGTGTTCTGTGCGGTGATAAAGTTCAGTCTTGCTTGTTCTATTTCAGTATCAATGGTCTTTTTCAGGTTATCAATTTGATAGTTGGTTTGCCTTAATTCAATTCTTGATTTGGCGAGGCGGGCATCACGGGCAAAGCCATTGAAAAGCTGGAATGAGAGATTTAATCCTAGGAATGAAGTGGTGAACCAGTCTCCACCTTTGGCAAAAAAGTCGAATGTGCTTCTTTGTGCATTTTTATTGTAACCACCAGTAAGATTCAGTGTAGGCAGGTAGCTCAATTGATATCTTCGAATGTTGTATTCATTGAGTTTCCTGGCAAG
>JBJTJJ010000185.1:0-4610 GCA_046095445.1 Sediminibacterium sp. | reverse complement strand
CCTGCTATGATGACTACTCTTCTCATATTAGCGGATGATGGTTACAGCACCCTTGATGATGTTTAATCCATTTCTGGGATTGATCATATAGTAATAAGTTCCCACGGGTAAGTCCGTCCCCTTGTACTTACCATCCCAGGGCTGACTGTATCCGGTGCTCAAATATACTGGTTGTCCGTATCTATTAAAAATCTGAATGGTCGCATCGGGATAAAATTCCAGGTATTTTATCACCCAAAAGTCATTAATGCCATCCCCATTCGGTGAAAATGCATTAGGAACGAATGGCTCTTTGATCAATTTGATCTGCATGTCATCGGTTGCCGAACATCCTGCCTGAGAGGTCACACGCAATGTATAAAGTATATCATTGGCAGGAGTACAAATTGGATTGGCAGCAGTAGTACTATTCAGATATGTGCCGGGTGTCCATAAATAACTGAGGTTATTTCCAAAAACAAAATCCGGTTTCAATGGCACAACAGCCCCTTCTAATACCCGCTGCTCTGCTGGTAAAATCAATATCGGCAAGGGATGTATAGTGATAGGCAGAAAAGCGGTATCACTAAAACAACCATCTGTATTTTTTATATACAATTTCACCACAGCATTACCGGAATCTGTATACGTAGCTTGTGGATTCCTCACACCCGAAGTTTGTCCCTTACCCAGGTCCCAAAACCATTGCTGCACTGCACTGGAATAACCCGTACTTTGATCAGTGAAAGCAATACTTTCATTGGAACATATCGAATTAGTGGTCGCAGTGAAAGCAGCCAACGGCTTGGGATATACCTGTATAATTTTGGTTACACTGTCCACACAATTATTTCCGCCCGAATAAGCCACTATCCTTATGGAATAACTGGCTGCAGCATTTCCAGTGACTTCTGTAAAAGAACGGACATAGGTCTGTTGTAAACCCGGTGCATTGATGACTGTTCGCTGATTCCTGTCACGTGCCACATCCCAATATATCTGTAACTGCGTGAGTGCACCAAAATTCACCGAAGAAAGATCTTTCAATGAAATCGGTTGATTGCTGCAAAAGGGTACACTGTTCAAAATATTGAAATCCGCAAGCGGAATGCTACCATTCACAATAAATGTTTTGGTTATAGCAGCAACGCAACCTGCAGCAGAAGTCACTTGCAATCGAATCAGGTAAGCACTCTCTTTATTGAAGGTAATAGTAGGCTGTGCCAGCGAACTGGTGAGAGGCAGGGGTGCCGGACTCACAGCCGGTGTACCAAAATTAAAATTCCATAGATAGGTAAATCCGGAAGTTCCGTCCGCTATCTTGCTGGTATCCTGGAACAAGGCATTCGCATCGCTGAGACAGATGGCCGGTGAAATGAAACCGGGCTCGGGTCGCGGATGTATGCGCAAAGGAGTGGTCGGGCTAAACACATCGCTGGCGCAGCCGTTGCTAAGAATTACCTGGAGTGTTGGCACCCTGTCGCCCCAGCTAGCATAAGTAGTTGTTACTGCTGCATTGGTAGTTCTTGAAAAAGCACCATTCCCATCATCGAGGTTCCAGATATGGGTGGCAATGGTACCATTTGGTGCCACTGCAACACTTGAAAAAGTAACGACACCATTGATGCAGGTCAAGGAAGGTACAGTCCAACCCGCTACCGGCTTATTGTTGAGAGTAATCGTTTTTGTAAAAGGGATAGAGGCACAGCCAATATCGGAAATAACATCGTGCGTCAACGCATAAGTTCCTGCAGTGTTGTACTTAAATGCCACGTAACTGCTATCTGTCTTATCTACTGTAGTTCCTGCCCCATTGCCCCATCGCCAGCGAGCGATCTTACCATCCGGATAAGAAGCTTGACTAAAAATTCTTACAGAATCGTTGATACATCCTGTTGCAAAACGAGCTGCAGGCGATACCGGCCGGTTCAATACCCGAATGGGGAAGAGCAATTGCTGGTTCGTACTTCCACAACCATCCGGCGTAGCCGAAGTAGTATATAAGCGCACGGTATCAAGCACAGTGGAAGTATTGGATTGATTGAATTGATAGGTAACCCCCGGACTATAATATCGAATCGTTTGTCCGTTAGAAATGACCACACTATCCGAAGTCAGATTGGTTGTTTGATTGATAACAGCATTAGGTGAAATACGTGGTGCCAAAGTAAAATCCCACTGAATAGTGGTGGGCTCATAATTCAGTGGAACAGAAAAATTAAATGGCGTATTGATGCAAGTATATCCGGAATCAATTCGATTGAAAGGATTTTGCAGGGTGGGTTGCGGTATAAAATCCTGCACATTAGCACCACCATTGTATCCGTACGATTCTACATCTCCATATCCATAAACGATGGCCGTGAAATTACTGTCTGCCACGATTCGGTGAACGGGATTGGTAGCGGAAGAAGTCGAAAGGTCTGCCTGCAGATAAGCATAATCTGAATTGGGAATATTGATGAAACTTGCGGTTGGTGCAGTTCCATCTATCCGCAGGGAGGTAGTAAATTTTTTCTTGATCACCACATTCACAAAGTGTAGTGCTACATTCGTATTGAAAGTATTGTCGGCAGCCCTGGGTACAAAATCTTTGTGCGCTGAGAAGAAAGTAATATCCCGCAGGGTTTGTTCCACCGGATTCAAAATCACCATTTCAGGATCAGACCAGCAACTCGATCTGGTATCCCCCTCAAAGCAACCTGTTTTACATGTCTGGGAAGAAATGAATTGTGCGACTGATATCGGTTCGTCGGATTGAATGATCAGTGGATTTCCCGATGGATAAAAATAAAAATTCCCCTGGGTATTATAATTTGATGCGCCAAGCGTGTAGGTAAATCCATTATCCTGTACTGTCACTGTCGCACCGGCAGTGCGGGGATAGATTCGATAAATATCATACACGCGGTTAATGAAGGGAGATGTCACAAAAGTTTTGCCCCAGGATTTAGTGGGGAAGAGTTGCTGAAAAAGATTGTCACCTCCATTGGCGCCACTACAATCGAAGGAACTCCAGGTGGAACCGGAGAAAACGGCTACGGGCTTGCAACCTGAGGAACCATTGATAGGAGCCGAAGTGACTCTTGTTCCAGAAAGATCTCCCCTGTCTTCGGACTGAAACTGGTAGCAATCACCCGCATTGGGTAAATCCACAACAATGGGTTGTCCCGCCGGTTCACTGAGGCGCCCATTCGCTGTGGGAACAATGGTCACCCGGGTATTGGGCTCGGTAGCTACCACATTGATTTGTGCAACACCACCCCTTGTGCCATTAGCAGTGGAATTTTGGGTTGCGGAAGAAGCAAAGGAAGGAGCTATATATTCATTGCTTAACCCTTGCACCGGAAGTAAAAGCGTAGCCCCACTAATACTCTTATTAATAATATGGGCATAAACGATTATAGGATCTTTGGCAGTGATTTTAATGGCTTTGAGTGTCGAAACCCCGTTGGATTGGTTTTGATAAACGGCAGTGTTGGAAGCAAAGTATTGCGGACCGCTTCCTGTAGGGGTACCTGTACCATTTTTATTCAGAAATATGCGGGTCACCTTGTTGGCTTGAACGTCAAAATTCAGTGGTGATCCATTGGCCAGTACCAGGGTGCCTGTTGTATTCACGGAAGCGGTGATGTAGAGACCCATCACAGCATCAGTACCGGCAACGTGAGCAGGGAAGGTTAACCAGAACAATTTTCCTTTGTTGGAAGCCTCCTGCGCTGAGCTGTTGCCTCCATAGCATAGCAGCAGGCAACAGGCAATAAAAATGCGGGATAGGCGCATTCAGGAAAAAAGTTTGACAATCAGATAATTAGATTTCGAAGGACTTCACTTGATAAAATTACGTCAACTGAGCAAACCAATGTCTTTATTAGACCTGAAAAAGGCCTTAAACGCTGTCTTTTAATAAAGTTTTAGCAACCGGTCCGCAATTGAACAACAAATCGAGGATGCTGAGTCCGGGCAGGAAGCCATGGCGCTCTTCAAATACCTGCCGGTAGACAGGCAGGGCACCTATTTTATTGGTGGAAATGGTATCATCTTTCCACCGCCTGTCATCATACCCGGGTCCGGGTTGCTCCTCAAAATTGTCTGTCCCCGAAATTGTGATCTCCGGAAACAACCAATTTCGAATTTGTTGGAGTAAGGTCATATTCAGGTCGAGCAAGTATTCAGGCCGGGAACGAAGTATTTCAAATATTGAATTATTATAATATTCATAAAAGGGGGCGCGACGATAGCAGGACTCGAGGGTTCTGATGTGCTGCTGTATCCAGTTCTCCTTGTATGCAATTTTGACAGCGGAAAGTGGCCCGTGTTGATCCCTTCCACCAACTAAGGGAACAGTAATCAGGCGGCGCCCATCAGTGCCTGCAATGGCTGTACGGTTCCTCCAACCACCCTTTTGCCAGTTTTCACATGTTTCTATTTTAACATACGAATACTGATTGAAACTTTTAATCCAATTAATACTTCCAAAATATTGTATATCAGTCAATAATATTTTATTTGATTGATCCAAGGCAGATTTGATTACAAAGGGTTAAAAAGTGGAATAAAGCCGTTTTTTACTATCTAATTTTAATTCATTTAAATTTTATATTCTATTGTAATTCAATACATTAATATAT
>JBJTJJ010000184.1:0-1992 GCA_046095445.1 Sediminibacterium sp. | reverse complement strand
CTTTTAGGGAAGCGCTTTACACGGAACTAGGAAATCCAGTAACAGATTCTGTTGCGCTCTTTAACAAATCGCCCTTATTTCATGCCAATAAAATTAAGCGGCCATTCATTGTCTTGCAAGGAAGCAACGACCCTCGTGTGTTGCAGGTTGAATCAGATGAAATTGTTGCTGCCGCCAGAAAAAATGGTATTCCCGTTGAGTATGTGGTTTTCCCTGACGAAGGACACGGATTTGTAAAAAAAGAAAACATCATCAAGGGATCGGAAGAAGTTCTGAAGTTTTTGGATAAACACCTGAAAGGGGGTAAATAAACGCTGACGAATAGAAAAAGATTTATAAAGATTTTTCGCTCATACGTTAGTCTTTGATTCTTCCCTACGTAAGGCACTGTTGTCTGCACCCGCATGATATTTGCTATAAATCATGCGTGTTGTATCTGTCTTTTTTCAGTAAATTGTTAGCTCAATCAACGAATGCTCATTTACATGAAAAAAATCTTCCTTCTCCTCTTCTTGCCCCTGCAACTCTGTGCCCAACTGACGATGCATGATTTTAAAAATTACGCCTTCCCCACAGAACTCAAACCGGTCGTGGCAACAGGATTGCCTGGGCAATGGATGAAAAAGGTGTTAGAAATGTGTACGCAGCCGCCGGTCCTGATTTTGCCATTCGTAAAGTAACTGCCTTCACTCAAAACGATGGACAGGAAATTACTTCCCTGCAATTTTCACCCAATGGAGAATGGATCGTATTCGTGCGGGGCGGTGACCATGGTGCTAACTATGATGCCTTGCAACCCATCCAAGTCGCCGGAGAATCTCAACCTGCTAAAGTATCGGTCTGGTCGGTGCCTTTCGCAGGCGGACCCGCCCGTATGTTATCTGAAGGTGATGCACCCACCATCCATCCCAACAACCAACAGGTAACCTTCATCAAATCGGGTCAAGTTTTTCAAGTGCCGATACAGGGCTCTGCTGCAGCTAAATCATTGTTCACTACCAAAGGGAATATAGGTGCGCTGGAATGGACTTCCGATACCACTAATGCCAACTTGTTGTTCGTTGCCAATAGAAACGATCATTCACTCATAGGCCTATATCGCAGCAAGGAAGACGTTATCCAATGGGTAGCCCCTTCCTTCAGCAGAGATCAATCTCCCCGCTGGTCACCCGACGGAAAAAAAATAGTTTTTATCAGAAGACCGGGAACCGGTGGTCAATCCGATTCCATGCTCGTAAAACCTGCCACCCCCTGGCAAATTGTAATTGCAGACCCCAAAGCCGGCACCCACCGAACCGTTTGGGAATCTGCAGGCAAGGGAACTGCTTCCTTTCCCACCACCCACGGTGGCGCCAACCTGCACTGGGCAGCCGGTGATCAACTTGTTTTTCTTTCCTACCAGGATGGATGGCCCCATTTGTACCGACTTCCCGCCACAGGCGGAAAAGAAACATTGCTCACACCGGGCAATTTCATGTGCGAGCACGTCAGCATGAGTGCAGATCGCACTAGACTTACCTTCAGCGCCAATGCCGGTAAAGATGCTAACGATATCGAAAGAAGACATGCTGCAAGCGTTGCTGTAGATGGCGAACCCATGCAGGTGCTCACACCCGGTACAGATGCAGAATGGATGCCGGTAAGTTTATCGGATGGAAAATCGGTGGCCCTGATCAGCGCAACCGCCAGCAGACCTCCACTGCCTGCCATCCTTCCACTGTCAGATAAAAAAATACAATTGCTGGGAGAGAAAGAATGGCTTTCACCGGAGTTCCCATCAAAAGAATTCGTTACACCCATTCCCGTTACTTTCAAAGCCACAGATGGCGTTCTTGTGCACGCACAAATGTTTCGGCAACCCGGCATCACCGGTAAAAGACCCGCTATCGTTTATGTTCATGGTGGCCCTCCCCGCCAGATGCTACTGAGCTGGCATTATTCTGATTACTATTCCAATGCCTATGCCAGCAATCAATACCTTGCCCACCTGGG
>JBJTJJ010000183.1:0-1731 GCA_046095445.1 Sediminibacterium sp. | reverse complement strand
GCGGAGAATGAGGAGCACCTCGGTGAAATCATTCGCAAAGTTGACAGCACCCTTTTTGGACTTTTCTAGCGACTAGTTACTACTGGAGCAGCGTTTCTTATTTTCTCATCGACCCCCGCCTCATATTGAGCAAAGTTGTTGATGAATCGTTCTGCCAGTTGATTGGCTTGCTCATCATATTCATTTCTGTTCTTCCAGGTTGTCCATGGCAACATTACTTCATCTGGAACATGGTCACAATGAAGGGGTATATGCATACCAAACACCGGATGCTGCATGGAAGGTACTTCCTGCATTTTACCTTGCATAACAGCCGATATCATGGCACGGGTGTACCCAATTTTCATGCGATGACCGGTACCATAGGCACCACCACTCCAACCAGTATTGATCAACCATACTGATACCCCATGTTGTTCTAATTTCTTACCCAGCAATGAAGCGTACTCACCGGGATGTAATGGAATGAAGGGTGCACCAAAACATGCACTGAAAGTTGCCACTGGCTCCTTGATACCCGTTTCCGTCCCCGCCACTTTTGCTGTATAGCCACTGATGAACTGATACATGGCCTGTTCTGTGGTCAATCTGCTGATGGGTGGAAGTATCCCATAGGCATCACAGGTTAAGAAAAAGATCACGGAAGGATGCCCCCCTCGTGCAGGTGAGCAGGCATGTGGAATGAAGGAAAGCGGATAACTTACACGAGTATTTTCTGTGATGGAAGCATCTTCATAGTTCACCCGATTTGTTCCCGGATGGAAAATGGTATTTTCCAAAATAGCACCTCTCCTGACAGCCCCATAAATCTCCGGCTCATCTTTTTCACTGAGACGAATTACTTTGGCATAGCATCCACCTTCAAAATTAAAAACTCCTTCTTCTGTCCAACCATGTTCATCATCTCCAATCAGGTCTCGGTCAGGGTCTGCACTCAAGGTCGTCTTACCAGTTCCGCTCAAGCCAAAGAAAATGGCAACATCACCCTTGCCACCTTTGTTGGCACTGCAGTGCATACTCAGCACACCATGTTCAATAGGTAAAACGAAGTTCAACACAGTAAAAATTCCCTTCTTGATTTCTCCGGTATAACCAGTACCGCCAATTAAAATCATGCGCTCCGAAAAGGAAACCAAGCTGAATTGTTGGTTAGGAACCCCATCTGTTAAGGGATCAGCCTGAAAAGAAGGTAATTGAATTACCAGCCAATCAGGTTGACCAGATGCATTGGCGGGGTCTAAAGCTATGAACATGTTAGAGACAAAAAGATTACCCCAAGGTGTTTCGTTCACCACGCGCACAGTATAATGAAACGAAGGGTGGTTGCCCGCCTGAACGTCTCGTACCCACAATTCATTCAACCCAGCTGCATACTGTAACATTTTATCTCTTAACCGGTTAAAAACACTGGCATCTACCGGTTGATTAAACTGGTTCCAATTCACCTTGTTTTCTGTCATAGCGTCCTTCACGATGAACTTATCTTTTGGTACACGCCCGGTGAACTTACCCGTGTTGATGCACAGAGCCCCTGTATCATTGAGTGTACCTTGTCCCCTTTGTATCGTAGCTTCTATCAATTGATTAGGAGTATGTTGGTACTTAATTCCTGGATATTGATCAATAGGAAATTTCCCGACTGGCTGGGTTTTCCAATCTGTCAATAAATTCATACTTACGAATGTTAGTTAACTGCAAAATTATACAATTCCCCTCACCCGATTGCTATTC
>JBJTJJ010000182.1:0-4469 GCA_046095445.1 Sediminibacterium sp. | reverse complement strand
GTCACCTGGTTATCGTTAGAGCGAATACCCAGGATTTTTAAAATGAAATGTGCAGATTTACTCAGCAACCAGATAAAAGGATAGGTAATTTTTAGTAGCACGAGCATAGGTCCTGCCAGCAGCTTGGCCGTTTTTTCGGGATTGCTGAGCCCGATACGCTTGGGTACTAATTCTCCCAGGACCAGTGAAAGGTAGGTAAGTACAATTACGATCAGAACTGTGGCGATTCCCTCGCTATAGGGTTGCAAAAGGGGGAAGCCGGACAACCATTGCTGGAGGGGGGCTTTGAAATTATCACCGGAATAAATACCCGTTAAAACACCGATGAGGGTGATGCCGATTTGTACCGTTGAAAGGAAACTATCAGGATGACCCGCCAATTGGAGGGCTCGGGTCGCCTTAATATCTCCCTTGGCAGCTTGAGATTCCAGCCGGACTTTGCGTGCAGAAATCAGGGCAATCTCTGCCATGGAAAAAAGACCGTTGAGCACAATAAGTGCCAGTATGATGAAAATATCAGCCATGGGGTGTTATCAAAGTTAATGATTTGGCAGCAATAGCTACTGCGGCCGGGGCAATTGAAGGATGGCGTATTTTCCACAAACTGAGTTGCGGGTTGTCGGGTTGAGGAATTCTTGGGTTAACATAGATACCCCATAATTATATCCTTCATGCAAAATTTTCGTCCCCGGAAAAGCACGTTCAACTACCGGAATGCTATCTGAAACGGTAATTACGTATTGACGCGAGCGTATATCGTCTATCTGATGTGTAGAAGGGAAAATATAGCCGCTGTAAAAATAGAGTGAGCGACCGGCATCGGGGCCATAGATCATCAGTTGGTTTTTGGGAAGTTGTCGGTTATTGATAAAATCGGCTGCATCATTGCCCATCTGGTATTTCAGCACCTGGGGATAGAAAGCTGTAGATAAAAAGATGTTCACTCCGGTAACTGTATACACGCCCAACCGGATGAGCAAGGGAACTTGATCAAAGCGGGAACTGATAAGAACATATAAGACTGGCAGGGCAAGTGCAGCTAAAATTTTTACCCAGGTAGCGGTAGAAGGAAATGCCCACCAGAGTAAGGCATTCAAAGCAAGCCATAGCAGGGTAAATAAAAAGATGTGGAAGTAGTTCAGGTAACGACTGAATCGGCGGAATGACTCCTGGTGCCACAACTGAAACAGGAACTGTCCGGTCACAACTGCTGCCAATGGAAACACGACAAAAATATAATGCGGCAATTGGTATTGGCTCCTGGAAAGTACAAGATAGGTAACAATGAAGCCACCTGCAGTCAACCATTCCTGGTCTAATGAAATCTTTCCTTTTTGTAGAATAAGTTGGTATACCCGCACAACCAGTGCGATGGAGAAAACCACTATCCAGGGAAGAAAACTCCAGAGCATGTTTTCAAAAAGAAAACTGAAATAACTCATCTCATGGAAGAAATTCTCACCGGTAAATCTTCCAAAACTTTGTGTCCAAAAATAAAAGCGCAGACCGGATGTAATTGGAATTCCATTGATGAGTTTTCCGGGTTGCAAATCGAATTGCTGGTAGAGGCCGATACTCATGGGCACAAGACAGATAGCGATGATCAGGATCACCAGCAGATATTCTTTTTGGAAGAAAGGTTTCCAGTTGCGCTGAAGTATTAAATGAGGAGCCAATGAAAATGCCGGCACAAAGAGTGCAATGGGGCCCTTGGTGAGCATTCCACCTGCAATGGCCATAGCAGCAATGATCAGATAACGAATTTGCTTGCTGCGGTACCAAAGTAGCAATTGCCAGATGCTCAGCGATACCCATCCCATCAACATAGTATCACATCGCACATCGTGTGTTATGAGGAAGAGTGCCTGACAAGAAGCGAGGATTACAGCACTCAGGCGGGCGATAGGCTGGTTATAAAATTGGCGAGCAATCTGATAGGTTGACACCACTGAAAGGATGGCAAATAATAATGAGGGTAGCCGAAAAGCCCAGATTGAGGGACCAAAGATCCACATCGAAAGGGCGGACAACCAAAATAACATCGGAGGTTTATCGAGATAATCCTTTCCCACATCATACACCTGCAGAAAACTTTTTCTCTCGAGCATTTCTCGGCTCATGCTGGCATACTGACTGGCATCGATGTCCATAATGGGCACCCAGATAAATCCGGCCATCCAGCCCAAAAAACAAATCAGGAGCAATCCGTGAAATGCAGCTCTACTATTCATGGTGCCTGAGTTTGAGGTGAGAGCGGACCAAGATTCTTTTGATAGAATTGTCCGGTAAGCCATCCAATAACACTTCCCAACAGGGCTCCGCCCACAATATCGAAGGGATAATGAACACCTGCATAAATCTGCGCATATCCGATGGATGCAGCCCATAAGTAGAGTACCCAGGCATATTTCCCAACCCATTGCCGCAGAGTAACTGTAAGAAAAGTTGCCAGGGCAAAATGATTGGTAGCATGGGAGGAAGTGAAGCTAAAGCCGGCACCACATCCATCCAACAACAGTCGAACCTGCTCTCTGAGATCGGGGTCGTTACATGGTCTTAAGCGGGTAAAGAGGGGTTTCATGACCGAGCTGCTGATCTGATCACTGAGTAAGATCGTGGCCAATGCCATAGCTATCCAGGGCAGAGACTCCTTCTTATAATTGATAATGGCAAAAAGTAGCAGAAAAACATACACCGGTGTCCAGGTGATAGATTCCCGCCACCAGGGAACGATGGCATCTGCCACCGGATGGATAGCTGTTCCATTGATGAAGAGAAACAATGTCCGGTCAATCTTGTCCAGCCAGGCGGGCATGATTTGTAACCATATAGATGTAAGAGGTGCAGGAAGTATCACGGTGTAAAGATAGTACATAGTGG
The DNA here is from genome assembly GCA_046095445.1 of Sediminibacterium sp. GTDB lineage: Bacteria > Bacteroidota > Bacteroidia > Chitinophagales > Chitinophagaceae > Sediminibacterium. Next base: position 1,589 of record JBJTJJ010000182.1, on the reverse strand, counting down.
TGGCTGTTCATATCAGCAGCAAAAGCCATTACAGTCATCGAACTCATTTCACTTTATCAGCAACGATGATCAGTCGCGGGGAATGAGCTGCATCAAAGGGCGCCAGGTGATAATCACCGAATATTTCTCTGATTTGTAAGCCCTGATAACCCATCATCTCAGCAAAATCATGTAAGGTAAATTTGGCCACCCGCTCTGTGAAAAGGTGCCGAAGGGTACCACCGGGTGCGTCTGCTACTTGTATCTGTTTGTAAATATGTTTTTCATCCTGCCACTTGGCAATTTGGAAAACCAACTCATCAGATTCTTTCTGCTGATAAGATTGCGGCAATTCAAGGGCAGCTTTTTTTACATTGATATAATCCATTACCAATGTACCCCTTTTGTGCAAGCCAACGGACATGCTGTGGATGGCACTATCGTGTTCCCGCTGTGTATGGAAATAGCCAAAGCTGGTGAACATGTTCAATGCATAGGCATAGTAATTGATACGAAAGGGCATCCGCATATCATGCTGGTAAAAATGCAGGTTGTCATTTTCATCTTCTACTGCTTCCCGAATAGATGCTTCGGAAAGATCAACCCCGGTGACATCAAAACCCATTTCATTCAATACATTACAATGCCTCCCCTTGCCACAGGCCCAATCAATCATTTTGGCACCGGGAGGGGGTTTCAGGTATGCCATTAGTTGGTGCAGGAACATTTCTGCCTCCTGTTCATCCCGGTGTTTATATAATTGATGGTAGTAGGGGGAATTGAACCAATCTTCGAACCAGTTGGGTGTTATCATTGACCGCAAATTTACACTCTTCAACCTCAAAAAAATTAGAGTTACCTTTGCAGCCATTTTATTTTTGTATTATGGCATTGATTAAGAGCATTTCGGGGATTCGGGGGACCATTGGCGGCCAGCCGGGAGAAGCCCTTACCCCCCTCGATGTGGTTAAGTTTACTGCAGCATTTGGCACCTGGTTGGGAAATCAGAACCAGGGAAATACAGTAGTGGTAGGTCGGGATGGCCGCATCAGCGGAAATATGGTGCAGCAATTGGTGATGCACACTTTATCGGGTTTGGGTATGGAAGTGATCGACCTTGGTCTGAGTACAACTCCTACGGTAGAAATGGCAGTAGTGAGGAAGCAGGCAGCAGGTGGCATCATCATAACAGCCAGTCACAATCCCAAAGAATGGAACGCATTGAAATTACTCAATAGCAGTGGAGAATTCATCGACGCAGCAGCAGGTGCAACTGTTTTGGAACTTGCTGCCAGCGAAAAGCTGGTTTTTGCAGGTGTAGAGGAACTGGGACCTATTGTGTCGGTTGATGATGCCATTGCCCAACATATTGATGCCATCCTGGCGTATCCATTGGTTGATACAGCAGCCATCCGGCGTGCCAATTTCAAAATAGTGGTTGATGTAATCAATAGTACAGGTGCCATTTCTGTTCCTCCCTTATTAGAGTCACTCGGCATTGCACCGGAAAACATCACTTTGTTGCACGGAGAAGTGCATGGAAGGTTTTCTCATAATCCCGAACCCCTGCCCGGCAACCTGACTGAGCTATCCATGGCAGTGAAAAATAG
>JBJTJJ010000181.1:0-2416 GCA_046095445.1 Sediminibacterium sp. | reverse complement strand
GGTATGGAGTGGGTATTCGCATAATCAATCAGCCGATGAATGACCTGCATGGGTTGGAGGAGGCCGATGTTGAGTAAAGGACTCAGCACGCTGTGAAAGAGGGTGGTTTCCTGCGCCAGCATCGCATCTTCATACTGACCGAAGTCCGTTAGTTTGGTGCGCATGAATTCTTCCAGTGCATGTGCTGCATCGACATGGGTGCAGGGGTAGTATTGGTCGGACTTACCGAATTGGAAGGGGGCATCGGAAGAGCCGTAGTGATGGGAGAAGTATTGGCGGGTATAGGAAGTGGCTTCTTCGATGAAGGGATTACTGCCGCTAAAGTGGAGTGATGGAATAGGTGTTTTTGCCGGAATTTTTTTTCTGTTCTCTACGTCGTAGGTCCATTGACCGCCCAGTGGTTCACCGGAAGGGCTGAGCAGCAGTTGGTGTTCTTTGCGTTGCTGGATGTAGAAGCCCGTTTGGTAGAAAGGTCTTCGTTTGCCCAGTTTGGTTGTTTCTCCTGGCAGGTTGTTGATGAAGTTCGGACTTGGCAGGTATTGAAATTGTATGCCGTGTTGTTGGCAGGCATGTTCCAGTTGTTGTTGCAACCAGTTATCGTTGGGGAAATAGCAATCGATGGATAGAATTTTTTTGGCCGCCAGGTGGCGGATAAGTTGGGGCAGCCGGCTTTCCGGTTGGTGGTGTTCGATGTAGTGGACGGTATGTTTTTTTTGTTCCAGCCGTTGCTGGTAGTATTTCATGGAGGAACGGTGGAGGATAATTTTTTGTTGGTGGAAGCGGTATTGGGTAAAGAATAGATCGTTCTCGATGAGGAAAATGGGTGTTGAGGCAGGAACGGGCAGGGGTTGTTCGAATAGTTGGTGGGGGAAGAGTAGGAAGGCGTGCATGCAGGTAGTAACAAAAGAAATGAAGGGTAGTTCAGTCCATTTCTTAACTATGTATTCACAGCGAAAAAGGGGTCTGATTTCGCGGAGTGTTCAATCACTGACATCCTTTATTTATAATCAGCATATCAGATGATTCGCACATTCACCCTCGGAGTCACCAAAGCGGGTCGCATGTGACGTCCCCTGTTCGGACTAATGATTACTTTGGTACGGGGTGTTCTGAGCGGCGCCACTATAACCTGGGTTCGGGGCATCGGAGAACGTAACATAGTCCTTCCCGGCTGCACTGTAGCAACTGTTCTTGCTGTTGTGCAGGAAACAAGCAGGGTCATCACTAAAAGGTAGGATAGTATTTTCATGGCATTCTTTTGTAGAATGACTTCAGAAGGAGTTGCGGGTTTAATTGGCAACACCCCTATCCGTAAATTTTAACAATTATGTTGAATTAGAACTTACTTGTATATTTTTCTTTTTCTTAAGCAAAGGTTTCTCATTTCATTCGAAAGACTATGTGAAGATGAAAAGGCGTAATTCGGATTAGAGATGCATGCTATTTTCCCAACACCCCCATGAATGCTAACAACTCTTCCTGTGAAGGACGGCGATAAAAAATACCTTGTTCTCCTTTCCGGCGAATGCCGCGAACAAATAGATAATATACCCCTCCGATGTGTTGCTCATAATCAAAGTCAGGTAGTCGCTGCTGTAAAAACTTATAGAGGGCAGACAGGTATATGAAATACTGTAAGTGATAATTATTATTGCTCATCGCTTCCTGTACAGCAGCAGTATTATAATCATCGGTCTGGTATCCGAGATGATTGGTCTTCCAGTCCACTATATAATACCTTCCCTCATGATAACCGATGAAGTCAATCTTCCCATTCATCAATCCCTGCCATTCTTGTCCGTCTTTCAAATGAAAAGGTGTATCGCTGGTTGATAGTGACATCAACTCGCGGGTCATGAACTCCTGTACAGGAAAATTAAATTCCAGTTCGGTGAGTCGGTTTACAGGCGTTATTTGTTTGAGCTGCCAGCTAAGATTACCGGCTTTTAGCTCGAGTTCACTTAACTCTTCTGTCATTTGTTTCAAACCTTCTGTATGCGTCGCTTCCAGTCCGGGCGCCATGCGTTGCAGTGATCGGCTCACCATGGTTGTCCATTGAGCCGGATTGCTGAAATCTATGAGCTCCATAAGGTAGTGCACCAGGTTACCGGTGAATGCCCCTTTTCTCAGTTGATGAAAAATAAATTGATCGTAGGCATCAATACCCGATGAATTCGTTTTCGGTGATTCACTTGCTTTTGAACTGCCGGGCTCATAATTCAGGAAGCTGTAACTTAATTTTTGCCAGTTTTTATCTTTCAGAACAAATGAATTGGCTTGACTAAAATTGGCCAATTGTGTGGCATTGAAATTATACCGGTAATTGACAGGTATATCCGGCAGCACATCGGTTGTTTCAATCAATGCAGAAGGGAATTTGGCTAGCTCTTCTATAAAAAATCCCAATGTGCCGGCA
>JBJTJJ010000180.1:0-2245 GCA_046095445.1 Sediminibacterium sp. | reverse complement strand
ACCAGGTGGGCCATCAAAAAAAAAAGCCTCAGCTAAATCTGAGACTTTTACGCGCGGATGACAGGGCTGCACTTTAACCACCAGTGAATCGTCCGACAATATTTTTGGGATGAGATAGCAAATACTGAATCCTACTCCTCTCCGCCTTTTTTAGGTTTCGTTCCCGAATCAATGCCTCGGTTTTGGTTCCGCACTCCTCCACATAAACCAACTTCCACGGCATCTTCCCCGAAGTAAACTTGGATTCACCCTAGTTATGCTGCTGCAACCGTTTCAAAGGATCCTCTGAATACCCCTTATAAAACGTTCCATCTTGCACACTCTCAATAATGTAAACATAGTGGGCCATCAATAAAAAAGTCTCAGTTAAATCTGAGACTTTTTGCGGACCGGACGGGACTCGAACCCGCGACCTCCGCCGTGACAGGGCGGCATTCTAACCAACTGAACTACCGATCCAGAAATATATTATAAAAATAAAATATAATATACAGTTCTATGGGGTGCAAATATAAGGCGAAACTCATTCTTGAAACAAATCTTTTCCAAAAAAGGATGTTGACGTACTTTTACCGTCTTATTCGAAACTATGCCGCAATTTCCTAACAGACAGTTCCTCGATTTCGAACAGCCTATCAAGGAAATCTATGAACAAATCGTGGAGACCCGGAAACTGGCAGAAAAAAATGCCAAAGTCGATTACTCTTCCAACATTACTCAGTTGGAACAGGAAATCGTTATCAAGAGAAAACAAATCACAGACCATCTCTCCCCCTGGCAACGGGTTCAACTGAGTCGTCACCCCGACCGTCCCTATACGCTGAAATACATTGACAAAATGTGCACCGATTTCGTGGAATTGCACGGAGATAGAAACTTCAAAGACGACAAAGCCATGGTGGGTGGATTTGCCACGCTTGATGGCGAGACAGTCATGATCATCGGTCAACAAAAAGGTATCAATACCAAATCCCGCCAGATGCGGAACTTCGGTATGGCCAACCCTGAAGGGTATAGAAAAGCACTTCGCTTAATGAAGTTGGCAGAGAAATTCAACAAACCCATTATATGCCTCATCGATACACCGGGCGCATTTCCCGGACTTGAAGCAGAAGAAAGAGGGCAAGGTGAAGCTATCGCCAGAAACATCTATGAAATGATCCGGCTTAAAGTGCCAGTCCTAATTGCAATCATCGGAGAAGGTGCCAGCGGTGGTGCACTGGGTATAGGAGTAGGTGACCGTGTACTAATGATGGAAAACACCTGGTATACTGTTATATCTCCTGAAAGTTGTAGCTCCATCTTATGGAGAAGCTGGGATAAAAAAGAAACTGCTGCAGAACAACTCCGCCTCACGGCTACCGATATGAAAGGTTTCGGATTGGTAGATGAAATTGTTCCCGAGCCACTGGGTGGTGCTCATTGGGATTATCAGGAAGCTGCCTCTCACCTGAAAGCATGTCTGCTTCGGAACCTGGCGATGATAAAAGACCTCGACCCTGCCCAAAGAATTCAACAGCGCATTGAAAAATATGGCAAGATGGGTTTTTGGGAGGAAACAACTCAGGCATGATTTTATTGATTAATTAGTACAATTTCATTTTCTTTTTTATCTATGTCCAACCCTCTTCTTCATCAACTTCGCGGAACAGGAGTAGCCATAGTCACTCCTTTTGATGAAAAAGAACAGATAGACTTCCCAGCTCTAGGCAACATCATTAACTTTTTAATCAAGGGCGGAGTTGAGTACATCGTTTCCTTGGGTACCACAGGTGAAACACCTGTGTTGGATAAATCAGAGAAAAAAGATATTCTTCAATTCACTTACGAAACTGTAGCGGGGAGAATACCGGTGGTAGTCGGAATCGGTGGAAATTATACCAAGGCCGTTATTCAGGAACTAGAACAACTACCCATCGACCAGGCCGCTGCTATACTCAGCGTTTCCCCTGCCTACAACAAGCCATCGCAGGAAGGAATTTACCTACATTATCGTGCCATAACTGAATCCTCTCCCCTTCCTATTCTTTTGTACAATGTACCAGGAAGAACCGGAAGAAATATGACTGCCAACACAACACTCCGATTGGCTGAATTACCCAATATCATAGGCATCAAAGAAGCGAGTGGTTTGATGGACCAATGTGCGTTGATACTAAAAGAAAAACCGGAAAACTTTCTGGTAATAAGTGGTGATGATGCGCTTTCTCTTACATTGATAGCGGCCGGCATGGATGGAGTAATC
>JBJTJJ010000179.1:0-1175 GCA_046095445.1 Sediminibacterium sp. | reverse complement strand
AGTGAGAATGGCAGGCGAGGGGTGATTTGATAAGTGGTGTAAGTGCCTGCCTTGGGATGAAATTGTCTTTTTATTATTTATAATAGGTTTTGTCTATCAGATCGAATGTAATTATATCGACTGTTACATCACTTTGTGTATCCAATGCGGTAGTTCTACTACTATGCGCTTGGTTAAAATGTACTCCCTGCGGCAGCAGACAATCTTCATTTGTCCACAACGCCCACTCTTTTGAACCCGCTGCTATTCCGGATGCAGCCGGTTCCGGTCCCCTTTCAACCCCCTCTGAACAGCCATTGCTGTTTCCGGATGCTGCAACCCTGCCTGTAATCGTTGATTGTACTCGTTCTGCATGGATTTCCCTTACCGGTCCACCGGTCGTTCCTTACCAGCCGGGTAGGATAGGTATTCACCTGTCAACCGGTCCACCTTTTGCTGATCCGCCATACTATATATATAGGTATGGTGATACAGATTTCGGTGTTGCGGCAGTTGCTGCTGTTGCCACTCCTGTAAATGGAGGGGCTTTTGCCGTTTTTGGAAGTAAGGAATTCTCTATGCACCTGGGCTCATATCAATATGAGGCAGATTATTCATTCAATGTATTGATTGTATGAGTAAGATAGCCATCATATCGAAATGGATGAGTCGCGGCTTCGTCGGAAACTGCCGTATGCTGGTTATGGTGATGGCTGCTTTGTTATTGACTGTAGCAACTCAGGCACAGTATACAGGAGGCAATGGTGGAGGAGGCAGTAGTCAGCAGGGTTCACAGGATTATTGTACGCCTGTAATCGGGGCTAAGGTAGTTACAACATGTAGTGGAGTAAATTTTTCAGTTTCACCTACTGATGGTGTCGATGGTGATTTTGTTCCTGCATCTACTACTTATAGCTGGCTTGCACCAACCGGTGTCGCAAGTATCACTGGTTTGACCGGCGCTTCCGGTGCTGCATTCTTTTCTGCAACATTAACAAATACCAGCAACACACCTATCACTGTTACTTATACAGTGACTCCTGCTTCGTTATCGTGCACCGGTGCCTCTTTTACGGTCACTGTCACGGTCAATCCAACGGCATCGGTTACTCAAATCAATTTAACCACTTGTAGTGGTGTAAGCTTTGCAGTTACACCATCTGCAGGAGTTATTCCCACCGGCGTTTCTTATACAT
>JBJTJJ010000178.1:0-4696 GCA_046095445.1 Sediminibacterium sp. | reverse complement strand
AGGAAGGGGAAAGCGGGTGGCTGGTCTCCCAAAAGATTGGCCAACACGTGTGCCTGCATATGATGCACCGCCAGCAGGGGCTTGTTCAAAGCCAGGGCGAGGGATTTAGCGAATTGTGCACCAACGAGCAGACTTCCAATCAGGCCGGGGGCTGCAGTAAATGCAAAAGCATCTATTTTTTGCAGGGCCTGAGCTGGGCTTAGTTCGGGAAATGCCTCGGCCAATGACCGGTGTACTACCGGAACAATGTGCTGCAAATGCGCCCGGCTGGCTAATTCCGGAACAACCCCACCATATTTTTCATGAATGGTTTGATTGGCGATACAATTAGAAATTATCTGACCATCCCTGGCAACAGCCGCAGCCGTTTCATCACAAGAAGATTCAATGGCCAGAATGGTTACAGACATACATACCTGATGAGGGTGCAAAGGTACGATTGTTGCGGCAGGATTTATTTACTGCGGATAGCAACGACAGGATCTAATTTGGCAGCGATGGATGCCGGAATAATTCCGGAGCCGATGCCGAGCACCACACAAATACCCAATGCCAGCATGATGATATTGGGGGCGATGAAAATCGGGAAAGGAAGAAAAGCCCCTAAAATGAGGGTGAGTACCCAAACAAGTCCTAGACCGATCAAACCGCCGATGATGCAGAGGAAAGCACTTTCCAGCAAGAACTCTGTCAGGATGGTGCGTTTTTTAGCCCCCAATGCTTTTTTCAATCCGATTTGACTGGTACGTTCGCGCACTGTTACAAACATGATATTCGCGACACCAAAAGCACCCACGATGAGACTCAGCACAGCAATGGCCCAGCCGCCCATGGATACCTGGCCAAAGAAACTGGATATCTGTTCTGCAAAAATGGCAACATCGTTGCAGGTAAAATTATCTTCTTGTTGTGGACTCAACCGACGAACCTGGCGCATGATGCCTACCAGTTCATCCTGGAGGGCAGCTGTTGCAATGCCGCTCCGCGCCTGCACCATGATGTTCGGGTTGTTATTATCGGGATTAAAAATACCGGCAAAGTAGCGGTAGGGTGTAATGACTGCATGATCAAAATCCATTCCATCAACCATACTTTGACCTTGCTTCTTGATGACACCCTCTACCTGAAGTTTTCGGCCACTGTAACCAATCAGTTTGCCCAAGGCTTTTTCAGGTGAACCATACAATTCCTTAGCAACTTCGAATCCAATAACAGCCGTAGGAATGCCTCTTTCAAAATCTGCAGATGACAGATAACGGCCCTCAATGATATCGATGGTTTGAATTTTATTGAAATCCTCTGATGCCCCATATAAATCGAGGTTGCTCAAGATATTATCTTTATAGTCAGCAGTAATGGACTTATTCACTATGAAACAAGCGGCACCATACAATTGACTGCGTTCCTGGATGAACTTCATTTCCTCATACTTTACCGAAGGTCGGTTCATGTATTTCCACCAGGGGTAGTCCGGACCACCGGAATAGCTCCATTTGTCCACATAAATTGTATTATTTCCGATTGTTTTTAAATCAGTCTGAACCTTGTTTTCGAGGCTATCTACCGTAGCAAGAACGCCGATGATGCAAAAAATGCCGATAGTGATTCCGAAGAGCGATAAAAAAGTGCGCAGTTTGTTGGCCAATAATTCCTTTATTGCCAGACTGAGACTGGTTGACAAGATGGTTAGCAACTTCATAATAGCGCAAAAATACGCTTGCGGACCGGTTAAGAGCTAAAAATTATGTAAGCGGTAAAAAACCTGTTTAAGCTCATGAATTCGGGGAGGGGCTATAATTGCACAGGTTAGAAGAATTATCAAAAATTGTGATTTAGTGGAAAAAGAAAAAAGAAGAAAAGATGAAGGCATGCTATCCTGTAGTATTTTTGCGTGCAATTGTAAATACGCATCATTATGGATTTCAAAAAAGCGTTCACTTCCTCGGTTGGCAAAAAATTGGTGATGGGACTAACCGGAGTTTTTCTGATATTGTTTCTGGTCGTTCATGCAGGGCTAAATGCTTGTATCTGGGCCAATGATGGTGGGGCCATGTTCAACAAGGCAGCTCACTTCATGGGAAGCAATGTGGTCCCCCGCATCCTGGAAGTAGGTCTATTCGCCGGTATTTTCTTGCACATTATTCAGGGTTACCTGCTTACACTGGAAAACCGCAGCAAACGTGCTATCGGTTATGCTGTAGATTATAGCCAGGGAAGCAAATGGTACAGCCGCAGTATGGCCATTCTGGGAACCATCCTGTTGATGTTTTTCATCCTGCACTGGAAGCATTTTTGGGTACCCTCCCGCATCACCGGAATTGAACAACAAGCTATCCTCTCCAGTGGCGTGGAAGTACACAATTTATACGCCCTGATGCAAGACACATTTAAAGAAGCCTGGGTAGTAATTGTCTACGTGATCAGTTGCTTTGCACTTGGGTACCACCTCGCACATGGTTTCCAGAGTGCATTCAAAACCATCGGTGTACACAACAAAAGATATCACCTGCTGCTGTCATCAGCTGGACTGGGTTTCTCAGTATTTATTTCACTGATTTTCGCCCTCATGCCTATCAGCATGTATTTCGGCTGGATTCAATAATATACTTCCAACTCTTACAACCACTATTCAAACCGATACCGATATGTTAGACGCTAAAATTCCGGCAGGACCCTTAGCAGAGAAATGGACAGAATACAAAGGCCATTGTAAACTGGTGAATCCTTCCAATAAAAGAAAGTTGGAAGTGATCGTAGTGGGTACCGGACTCGCCGGTGCCTCTGCAGCCGCCTCCTTGGGAGAACTGGGTTACCAGGTGAAAGCATTTTGCTTCCAGGATTCCCCCCGCCGTGCACACTCCATCGCCGCGCAGGGAGGTATCAACGCCGCAAAGAATTACCAGAATGACGGGGATAGTATTTACCGTTTATTCTATGATACTATTAAAGGTGGTGACTATCGCGCGAGAGAAGCCAATGTACACCGCCTGGCGGAAGTAAGTGGTAACATTATCGACCAGTGTGTAGCACAGGGCGTGCCCTTTGCCCGCGAATATGGAGGATTGCTCAGTAACCGCTCTTTTGGTGGAACACAGGTGCAAAGAACTTTTTATGCTGCCGGACAAACAGGACAGCAATTATTGATCGGAGCATACCAGGCACTGGAAAGACAAGTTGCCCTGGGTACTGTTAAGATGTATAGCCGCCATGAAATGCTGGAGCTAGTTATCATTGACGGAAAAGCCCGCGGTATCATTGCCCGCAACCTGGTAACCGGTGAGTTGGAAAGACATTTCGGACATGCAGTATTACTCTGTACAGGTGGTTATGGTAACGTATTTTATCTTTCTACCAATGCCATGGGAAGTAATGTAACTGCTGCCTGGAAAGCCCACCGCAACGGCGCTTATTTTGCTAATCCTTGCTTCACACAGATTCACCCTACTTGTATCCCCGTAAGTGGCGATCATCAGAGTAAGTTGACACTGATGTCAGAATCACTGCGCAACGACGGAAGGATCTGGGTGCCGGCACAAAAAAATGATACCAGCAAAGCCACAGATATTCCTGAGAACGAACGTGACTATTACCTCGAAAGAAGATACCCGGCATTCGGCAACCTGGTTCCCCGTGACGTAGCTTCCCGCGCAGCGAAAGAAAGATGTGATGAAGGATATGGTGTAGGAACCAGCAAACAAGCAGTATACCTGGATTTCGCCGATGCCATTGTTCGCTATGGAAAAATTGAAATGGGTAAGGAAGGCAGAAATGATGCTTCGAAAGAAGAGATCATCGCCCGTGGAAAGGAAGTAGTGAAAGAAAAATATGGTAACCTCTTCGACATGTACGAAAAAATCACCGGAGAGAACCCCTATGAAGTCCCTATGCGTATCTACCCTGCCGTGCACTATACCATGGGTGGATTGTGGGTGGACTATGAACTACAAACTACCATTCCCGGATTGTATGCACTGGGTGAAGCGAACTTCTCTGATCATGGTGCCAATAGATTGGGTGCTTCTGCACTAATGCAGGGACTGGCAGATGGTTATTTTGTGGTTCCTTATACCCTGGGTAACAACCTGGCAGATGAAATTTATAACAAACCGGTGGCTACCGATCACCCGGCATTTGAAGCTGCTGAAAAGAAAGTGCAGGATAGAATCAATACACTGATGAGCATCCAGGGCAAGCAAACCGTGGAAAGCTTCCACAAGCGTCTGGGTAAAATCATCTGGAATGAATGTGGTATGGCTCGTTCTGAAAGTGGTTTGAAACAAGCCATTGCTGATGTGCAGGCATTGAAAAAAGAATTCTGGATTGATGTAAAAATTCCGGGGGTTGTGAATGGCATGAATCCGGAACTGGACAAAGCCAATCGGGTAGCGGATTTCATTGAATTAGGAGAATTGATGTGCATCGATGCGCTTAATAGAAATGAAAGTTGCGGTGGACACTTCCGGGTTGAATATCAAACTCCGGATGGAGAAGCGCTCCGTGATGATGCCAACTATATGTATGTAGCTGCCTGGGAATTCAAGCAGGAACATGATTGGCAACTGCACCAGGAATCACTGGTATATGATGTAATTAAACCAACCCAGCGCAATTACAAGTAAACGCCACTTTAGAACCACCAAAAATGATTCCCTGTGGAATCAGCAAGTAATATGGAACACTATCACATGAACCTGAA
>JBJTJJ010000177.1:0-2024 GCA_046095445.1 Sediminibacterium sp. | reverse complement strand
CCTCTGAAAGCTTCATTGGCGCGGAGATTAGGATAGTTCTCGGTAACCACCAACAATCTGCCGAGTGCTTGAGACAATTGTCCCTGAGCAGCCTGGAATTGTTCCAGCTTTTCCGGTGTCAGGTCTTTTGGATCAATTTTCATTTGAGTGGCACTGGCGCGGGCTTCGATCACCTTGGTCAGTGTTTCCTGCTCAAAATTGGCTTCGCCTTTTACCGTATTTACCAGATTAGGAATCAGGTCGGCACGGCGCTGATAATCGCTTTGTACCTTGTTCCAGGCGTTGTTTACATTTTCGTCTTGTACAACTAAACCGTTGTAACCATTACAACCGGTCCATCCCAGAATTAAAATCAGGGCGCCAATGACGATGAGGGTAATGTTTTTCGTACTCATGATGTGTGGAATTTTATTGTAATATACTTTTTTGTAGTATACAAGCCATCACTAATGCAAATAGAGTGCCACATTGACAATAAGTCAGGTTGGCGCCCCCACAGTTGTGGGAAAAGGGATGAGCGGTTGGAAAGCAGGCAGGAATGGAGTCCTTATGAACGAATGGCAGCGATACCGGGAAGCAGCTTACCCTCAAAAAACTCCAGCAAAGCACCGCCACCGGTGGATACATAACTCACCTGATCAGCCAACTTGAACTGATTAACGGCTGCGACACTGTCACCACCTCCTACCAGAGAAAAAGCACCCTTTTGAGTGGCATCTGCTACGGCATGAGCGATGGTCAGTGTTCCGTTGCGGAAGGGTTCCATCTCAAAAACACCCATAGGACCGTTCCACAATAGCGTTTTGGATTGTGCAATGCACTCGGAGAAATCTTTTCTGGCTTCAGGCCCGATATCGAGTCCCATCCAGCCATCAGGTATCTGGTTACTTGCAGCAATGTTGGTAGCCGCATCAGCAGCAAATGCATTCGCAATAACGGAGTCGGAAGGAAGATGTATGGTAACCCCGGCAGCAGCTGCTTTTTCCAACAATTCGCGGGCTGTTTCCAGGCGATCCTCCTCGCAGAGGGATTTGCCAATTTGCCCGCCCATTGCTTTGAGGAATGTATATGCCATACCTCCACCTATGATAATATGATTGGCTCTTTCCAGGAGGTTTTCGAGGATGAGAATTTTATCACTCACTTTTGCACCACCAATGATGGCAGTGAAAGGTTGTTCACTTTGGTGCAGTACTTTTTCAGCACTGGCAACTTCTGCTTCCATCAGAAGTCCGAACATCTTTTTTTCTGTTGGAAAAAACTGTGCAATGATAGCTGTAGAAGCATGAGCACGGTGAGCTGTTCCAAAAGCATCATTGACATAACAATCACCAAGTTTGCTGAGTTTTTCTGCAAACCCATGATCTCCTTTTTCCTCTTCCGCATAAAATCGGAGATTTTCGAGTAACAGAATTTGTCCGGATGACAGTTCTGCTGCCTGCTTAAAAGCGGTTTCACCAATACAATCATCAGCAAATAGCACCTTGACTTCTTTCCCCATTTCTGCACTGATGAGTTGTTGAAGGTGGGGAAGAATATGTTGGAGTGAATATTTGTCCTCTGGACCACCCTTGGGTCTGCCCAGGTGACTCATCAGAATAGCAGCTCCACCGCCGGCCAAAATGGTGCGAATGGTCGGAAGTGTAGCCTTAATGCGGGTGTCATCAGTGATCTGTAAAGTGGATTTATCAAGCGGAACATTGAAGTCCACTCGAACCAGGACTTTTTTTCCTTGAAAATTATAGGATTGAAACTGACTCATGTTTGGTTGCTATTAATAAAAAAAGTCCCGCAAGAACGGGACCTGAAAAAAGGTTAAAAGAATTATTGGCTGATCAATCCGGCGAAATAGTGAACGGTACGAACCAGCTCTCTAACGTAACTCATTTCATTATAGTACCAGATGACAGTTTTGACCAGTTGGGCATTGCCGTTACTGATAATTTTGGTTTGTGTCGCATCGAAGAGAGATCCGAAGTGGGTGCCGATGATATCGGTACTTACCAATTCATCCTCTATATAGC
>JBJTJJ010000176.1:0-9638 GCA_046095445.1 Sediminibacterium sp. | reverse complement strand
CTTCTATTGGTTCCGCATCCCTATGGCCGCGGCCATCGCTGGTGCACTGTTCCTGGGAGGCATATTGGCTACCTATGTTGTCTACAAAAACAATAACCGATCTACTTCCGATCAATCAGGTGTTGTTGTATCTGGTGATGGCACCACTACAATACCCCCAGCAGACAAAGAAGAAGCCGATCAGCCAGAAAATAACAAAGCTATCACTCCACCTGCTGCCCTGGACTCAATAGACAACCGTTCTGTTATCAATCGGAAAAAGTTGAATTTACCGGTAATTGAAGAGCCAACCTCAGGATCTACTGCCGACAATACGCCAAACGAAGGTTCTGACAAACAGACTTCCCGCAATTGGCCCGGATGGAAAAAGAATAAACTAACAACAACTGTTACCAGTGGTTTCAAGTTAACTGCTCCCGGCAATCGCAATCAAGCCGTTATAGTCGACAAAGAAGAAGTTGCGACCACAGATAAGACAGTTGAAGCGCTTCCGGTTTATGTCGATCAGCCTGTGAGTGAAAATCAATTCAAATCTTATCCGTACGGAAATACAATCGCACTGGAAAGAAATACCAGAGCAGGTCTACAAGAACTGAGAGCCCAGAGCAGCAAACAAATATCTGTTCCTAAGATCAATTGTCCCCCCGTACGTGGCAGAACCAAGTGGGATGATTTCAACAAAGACTGGTATGTTGATACTTATGTTTCACCTGACTATTCATTGAAAACCCTCAGCAATATTTCTGCTACCCCTCAGTATATGAGACAAAAAGACAGCAGTGAAAGAATGCAGGTAGGGTTTAGTGCAGGGGTTAGATTGGTAAAACCTTTGAATGATCATATTCAACTTACCACAGGTTTGCAATACAGCCAGATCAATCAAAGATATACTTACCGAAGTGAGAATGAGATTAAGATCACGACTGTAATTACTACGAGAATCATCATTCGATCCCCGGGTGATACCATCACATTGACCGACACCAGCCAGGTGCAAACAATCGGATATAAGAATAATGTTATAAAGAACCGTTTCCGATCAATAGATGTGCCTGTCCTGCTGGGTTACCAGTTTGGCAAGGGGTCAGTGAAAGTGGGCATTAATGCTGGTGTTATACTAAATGTTAGTTCCTGGTCTGAGGGTGTTGTACTAGATACTTCCATGGCGGTTGTTCCTCTGCAAAAGGATAATAGTATTTACAAAAAGAAGTTGGGACTATCCATGTATACGGGAGTGCAAATCAGCAAGGAGCTCAACAATGACATGACATTGTTTGTTGAACCCTATTACAGACATTCTTTTGATCATATGACTACCGGCAGCCAGCCCTACCAGCAGAAATTTGGTACAGCAGGGGTACTGATGGGCGTTAGATGGAGTTTAAATCGAAAATGATAGGCAGCGAAATGAATAAAACCCGTATCTATATTGTTGGAAATATGAATATTGTGAAAATGAAAAAGATATATAATATTTACTTTATATTTTTTGTATTGATTTTTATTACTTCTTGCACATCTTGCCAGAAGGAAGCCTCCAATGAGTTTAACTCATACATCAATAACCCCCTGAACGATACAGTTTGGGCAACCACGCTCAAACCCACAGATGCGGTTAACACCATGACCACTGAATTGGTGAACGCCCTTGAGACAGCCAAAATTGACCTTTCAGCTGATGAAGTAATCTGCCAGCCAGGTAGAAGTGATAGTTTGAGAATTGTTTTCAAAAAAGGAATTTTTACTTCCCTGGAAAATGGGGTAGTAACTCCAGTAAATCTGGAAGGAACAGCAACCGTTGAAGTACTCCGCATTAGAAGAAGTGCTGATTTGATTCGTTGTATTCGACCCTGTAAAATCGGCAGTGACTTAACTATTCTTGGAGGCGGTCTTTTTATTCGCGTAACCAAAGATGGCAAAGAGCTTAGCATTAAGAGTGGATCGAACTATCGCATCATTTTAGCTGAAACAGGTGCTAGTACTCCTAACCGGAGCATGTTAAGAATGTTTGGAAAGGAATCTACCCCGGCACCATTGTACAATGTAACTGACCCTAATTTTTCCTGGAAGCCTGATGCAGATGTTTCTAATGTTCCTATCTTGACTGAAAATATCAATGGACGACAAAGAGAAAGCTATCATTTCATTATTGATAAGCTTCGTTGGGTGTCTGCAGCGCGTGTTTCAACTGTTGGTCCTATCTCGGGTAGAAGTAGGGTTACTGTTTATTTTCCACCCAACTTTACCAATAAGACAACTAATGTTTTTGCAGTTGTTGCCAATCAGAAATCGGTTGCTAAATTTGATTTTGACTACAATTCCCGCACATTCGTTACAGATTTTATGCCGAATGGAACTACTTTCAGAATCGTCTCCATTTCTAAAATTGATAATGACTTTTATATGGGTTAAAAGTCAGTAAGTAATCTCTCTTCCCCTACTATTCTAAAACTAGAACCACAAAAAATTAAAAAAGAAAAACTCCAGGCATTTCTGGATGATCTATAACTAATTGCATGAAAAGCCAGCCGGGTGTGGGGGTTGTTGCATAGGTGGCAGCAGCCCTTTTTTATTTGAAATCAAATAAGGTGGCAGTAAAAACAGCCTTCTCTCGTTTCTTAAAAATCACATCCCAATTGCCCTTGTAGCGCAGCACACGGGGAACAATTAAATCCTTGAACCGGGTCATTTCTACCTCCATACTAACATCGAAATCATAGACCCCTGCTTTGTAACTCAGTGAATAGTTACGTGCCATTACGTCGAGTGTCTTCATGTCCATCCAGGTAACCATTCTATCCACTACAACACGGTCATTTTTCAAAATTCCCAACTCTTCTTTGGGAGTAATGGAGAACACATAAACCAGATTTCCGTTCCATTCCTGCACATCCAAACGGTAATCATATAGTTCATGGGCTGATTCATCGTATAAGTCCAATTTATCGCCAATGAACGGTATCCCAGGAATCTTTTTACCTGGATTAAAAAAAAGCATTTTCAATTGCTCGTTGTGCTTGTCCAATCCCTTTTTTCCGGAAGCTCGAATAGAATGCCCTTTCACGATATTATTTTCCCCGCATATAGTATCTCTTGCAAAAAAAAGAGAAGCATACAATTCAGCAGTCATGTAGTTATACTTCCTGCCTTCCGAATAAAAATCGCCGGTCACCTCTTCCTGTAATACTTCCGTGTAACGGCAGTTGTTGAATCGATGCTGCTTGGTTTTACTGTACAACGAAGCTTTGAGTTTGTCTTTCTTATCGAGCAATCGGATATCATTGTAGGAGGAATAACCCAGTATGCGTAGGTTCCGAAAGGCCTTGTAAAAGCTGGTGTCTTGCTGAATGGCAGCCAGTACTGCCCGGTAATCAAAATTGTTCCGCACTACCACTTCCGCCAGTGTAAATGACTGCTGATTGAAATAAACAGAAGTATCCTGTGCGATCAGCCGGGAAGAAGCTGCCAGTAAGGTAACAATGAGCAGGTACCTCATTACCCCGGAAAAATCATTTTGTAATCTACTTTTATATTTCCCTTGCTGATGTCTTTCAGCTTACCCTGCATCAATTTCCGGCGAAAAGGCGACAAATAGTCGATGAATAATTTTCCCTCAATGTGGTCATACTCATGCAAGATAACCCTGGCCGTAATTCCTTTATAGGTCTCAGTATGCGTTGTGAAAAATTCGTCCTGGTAGGTGATGGTAACCTGCTCCTTTCGGTAAATATCCTCTCGGATTTTAGGAATACTCAAACAACCTTCATTATAAGGCCACTCCTCTCCGGTCAGTTCCTCAATCCGGGCGTTGATGAATACTTTTTTTATCCCCGGTCCATCTTTCATCAATTCTTTTTCAGATTCTTCCAGGTGTTGAAATATTTGAGTACTATCTGCCACAAAAAGTCTGATATCTTTATTGATTTGAGGTGCAGCCAATCCTACCCCATTGCTTTCATACATGGTTTCCCACATATCTTCAATGAGCGTTGGCAAACCGGGATAATCAGCCGAGATCTCTTTTGCGACCTTGCGTAATATGGGTGCTCCGTATGCAACAATTGGAAAAATCATGGTATAAATTGACTGCAAAGGTACATAAAAGGCGATAAAGGACTTTTGGGTAACTTCTCTTATTGAGTCCGGGCATTCAAATATTCCTGCAATAAAATGGTGGCGGCAATCTGATCGGTATTGCCTTTCTGGCGTCGATCTTTCTTCTTCATACCCATTTCCAACATGGCCTCGGAAGCCCTGCGCGAAGAAAAACGTTCATCCACTTTTTCAACAGGTACCTGGGGAAATAACTTATTCAATCGCTTGACAGCAGCATCTACCAATGGGGTGGCATGGGTGGGCGTATCATCGAGATTCAAGGGATAACCAATAATGATCTTTTCCACCTGCTCTTCCGCCACATATTTTTTCAGGAATTCATACAGATGATGGGTATCCACGGTATCTAATGCCGTAGCAATAATTTGTAGTGGATCTGTAACTGCCAGTCCGGTTCTTTTTCCGCCAAAATCTATGCTTAGTATTCTACCCACAATTATTAATTATTACAGTAACATCAACTTGATAATAGTATGAGTCTTTTATAATTGCCTGATGATGTCTATTACCACCAATATACCAAAAATTACACTGGCAATACCGTTGGCGGTCATGAAAGCACGGTTAACCCTGGAAAGATCTGTTGGTTTTACCAAACTGTGCTGGTATATGAGCATGGCAACAAAAAGTGCATACGCCAGCCAATAAAGAAATCCAAATGGACCGGTCATTCCAGCCGCGGCAAGAAATATGGCACAGATGATATGCAATCCTACAGCAACCTGCAAGGCCCTTTTCTTTCCCAGCCAAACAGGTATTGAGTTGAGTTGGTGTTCCCGGTCGAATTCCTCATCCTGCAGAGAATAAATAATATCAAACCCGCTAACCCAGCCAATAACAGCCAGAGAAAATAGAATGGGAAGAATACTAAACGCTCCGGTGATTGACAAGTAGGCACCAATGGGCGCCAGTGATAGTCCGATACCCAATACAACATGACATAGCGGTGTGAAGCGTTTGGTATAACTGTAAAACAGAATGACAAAAAGAGCAATGGGTGAAAGCCAACCACAGAGTGGATTGATCAAAGCTGCTGCTATCATAAAAATGATGGCATTGATCACCACGAAACGAAGCGCACTGGATGCTGCTATAAGTCCGGCTGGTATTTCACGAAGTGCCGTTCTGGGATTTCGGGCATCAAAATTTCTATCTAAGTATCTGTTGAATGCCATGGCTGCGCTGCGGGCGGTAACCATACATACTATAACGAGGAGGAATAATCGTACAACGGGCAATGACTCCACTCCTTTCTGAGTTGTCACCTGCCAAATACCCAGTGTGAAACCGATAATGGCGAAGGGAAGGGCAAATATGGTATGAGAGAAAGTAATTAGTTGAAAGTAGCGCCGGATGGTATCAGAGAATGAATTGGATTGCATGCTGATAAAATAACTCAGTGTTGAATAAATGTATGACGGGTGATTTCCCAAAGTACAATACCTGCTGCAACTGACACATTGAGAGAGTGCTTCATGCCCCATTGTGGAATTTCAAAACTTCCATCACAAACTGAGAGCAAGGCATCTGAAACACCTTCAACTTCATTTCCCAAAACAAGTGCGGTACCGCAAGAAGGAGGTTGAAATTGATAAAGAGGTGTACTGGCATCAGTTTGTTCGACTGCCCAGATTAAAAAATTTCTTTTCCTCGCTTCAGCCACAGCTTCAAGTGGATCGGCAAAATACAGCCATTGAACTGTCTCCGTTGCTCCAAGTGCAGTCTTGTGTATGTCCCGGTGAGGAGGTTGGGGTGTATAACCGCAGAGAAAGATACTTTCAACCCGGAATGCATCTGCAGTTCTGAAAACACTGCCTACATTGTGCATACTCCTGATATTATCTAAAATGAGTACAACAGGATTTTTCACCGAATGATGAAAATCTTCTGCTGACAGGCGCTCTAACTCCTCCATGCTGCGTTTTCGCATGGCGCAAAGGTACGTTCAACCGTTTATACCTTGGTACGCACTGATTTGGAAAAAATGACTTAATTTATTCCCTTATTCTAAACCACGTGTTATGAAAAAATCAGTTTTTACACTGTTTTCAATTGTAGTTTACCTGGCAGCACAGGCACAAACCGACCTGCCTGATACTGCTATGATCCGCCGCATCCGGCAGGAAGGATTGGAGCGTTCACAGGTGATGGATATCGCCTTTCAATTGACAGATGTTAGTGGCAATCGACTGACCAACTCCCCCGGTTATATGCGGGCAGCACAATATGCCATCCAGCAAATGAATTCCTGGGGTTTGCAATCGGTGCAATTGGATCCCTGGGGAGAATTCGGCAAGGGTTGGGAATTGACAAAATCATATCTGGCTATGCAAGCCCCCTATTATAAGGCCTTACAGATGTACCCAAAAACATGGACTTCCGGTATCAAAGGACTTAAAACCGGGTCCTTACTCGTTATCAGTGCAAAAGATACCACGGCTTTGGAGGCCTACCGGGGTCAGCTCAAGGGAAAAATACTAATCATGGATCAACCGGTGAATTATCAGCATTCCTTCAAACCCGATGCGGTAAGATACACCGATGAGGAATTAGATAAAATGGCTAAGGCAAGTCCGGCCCCTGCCCGCGGTGCTGCCAATAACAGAGATACTGCTGCTCAGAGAAGATTGCGGGAGCAAATGACTGCGAGAGGTGGAGGTGCACAAAGAATGATGGCACTACTGAAAGAGATGGCACGTTCAGAGGGTGCTATTGCTCTGCTAAGTTCCGGTGGACCCAGAAGTCATGATGGCACTGTATTTGCACAAGGTGGAGGATCATATAAAGGAACAGATCCGGAAAATTTTCCGGACTGGGTGTTGGGTGTGGAGGATTACAATAGTTTACTTCGTCTTGCTAAATCCGGTATACCTGTACAACTTGAGGCAGAGGTAAAAACTAAATTTTATACCGGTGACTTACAAGGATATAATGTGATAGGAGAAATTCCGGGTACCGACCCTGTTCTAAAAGATGAAGTAGTGATGATTGGTGCTCACCTGGATTCCTGGCAGGCCGGAACCGGTGCCACTGATAATGCTTCCGGATCAGCTGTGATGATGGAAGTGATGCGGATCATTAAAACCCTGGGGATACAAACTAAAAGAACCATCCGCATTGGGTTGTGGAGTGGTGAAGAACAGGGATTATTGGGCTCCAGAGGATATGTGCGCAAATATCTGGCCGATCCTGCGAGCATGCAACCACAGGCAGCACATCAGAAATTTTCCTGTTACTTTAATATTGACAATGGCACAGGAAAAATAAGAGGTATTTACCTACAGGGCAATGAAGCCTGCGCCGGCATATTCTCTTCCTGGCTGTCACCCTTTGCAGATTTGGGGGCAAGTGCTGTAACCATCAGCAATACGGGTGGAACTGATCACCAAAGTTTTGATGCGGTAGGATTACCCGGGTTTCAGTTTATACAAGACCCTATCGAATACGATACCCGCACCCACCATAGTAATATGGATGTGTATGACCACCTGATTGCTGCAGACCTGAAACAGATGGCCACCATTGTTGCATCATTTGTCTATCAGGCAGCCCAGCGGGAACAAAAATTACCCAGAAAACCCATGCCCGCACCAAGGCCGGCCGGTGGATTCGGATTCTAGTTTTCTTATCCACATCTCCGGGGTTTATCGGGGCTTTGACGGGGCATGATTTATATTTGTTGCCATGGCAAAAGCAGCAAAAGATACCCCTTTGATGGTGCAACATAAGAGCATCAAACAGAAGTATCCTGATGCTATATTGCTATTCAGGGTAGGTGATTTTTATGAAACATTTGGTGAAGACGCCATCATTGCTTCCCGCATACTAGGCATAACGCTCACCAAGCGAAACAATGGAGCTGCCGCTTCCAGTGAACTGGCAGGATTTCCTTACCATGCCCTGGAAACTTACCTGCATAAATTGGTGAAAGCCGGTTACCGCGTAGCTATTTGTGATCAGTTAGAAGACCCCAAAACAGTGAAGGGCATTGTGAAAAGAGGGGTAACAGAAATGGTAACGCCCGGTATTGCGACACATGACAAGCTGTTAGATCACAACCACAACAATTTTCTCGCATCCATACATTTCGGAGAGAAAGAACATGGCATAGCATTTCTGGATATCACAACAGGAGAATTCCTGGTTGCATCAGGGAATGATGATTACATCGATAAACTTTTACAAAGTTTACAGCCGGCAGAGGTGTTGTTCTCCAGAAGCTTCCTTAAAAAATTTCGGGAAACCTATGGTAACCAGTTTTATACGTATACACTAGACTCCTGGATTTATGACGAACAATATGCCCGAGAAAGTTTATTGAAGCAATTTCAAACACATTCCCTCAAAGGTTTCGGCGTGGATGATGCCCATCCGGGTATCATTGCTGCGGGTGCTGTGCTTCACTATCTCAAAGAAACAGAACATCCTAACTGGCAGCACCTAACTTCCCTGCAACGATTAGACCGGGAGGAATTTTTGTGGATGGATCGTTTCACAGTCAGGAACCTCGAACTGTTGCCTGTTCAGGAAGGTGCCCATTCCTTGCTTCAAGTCATAGACCAGACTGTCAATGCAATGGGAAGCCGCTTGCTGAAACGATGGATGTTGTTTCCATTAAGAAATAGGGAAGATATACTGGAGAGACTCAGTGCTGTTGCCTTCCTGATTAAATCAACAGATCTTCGGAAAGAGTTGAGTCAATCCATCAGAGCTTGTGGCGATCTGGAACGCCTGAGTGGAAAGATTCCCGGCAAAAGGATAAGTCCGAGAGAAGTTCAACAACTTGGAAGGGGTCTTCAACAAACTGCCAACATCAAACAACTGTGTCATGCGTCATCACAGCCACTCTTGAAAAAGTTGGGTGATGCCCTGAACAATTGTGAAATGATAGTAGAGCGTATCGTGAATATCATCGCAGAAAATGCACCCGCCACTGCAGCAAAAGGGGGCATGATCAGGGATGGTGTCAGTGCCGAGCTCGATCAACTTCGATTGATAGCAAATGGTGGGAAGGAATACCTCCAACAAATTCAACGGCAGGAGGCAGAAAAAACGGGCATCAGTTCTCTAAAAATCAGTTTCAACCAAGTGTTTGGCTATTATCTAGAAGTAACCCATGCCCATAAAAATAAAGTCCCCGACAACTGGATTCGAAAGCAAACACTGGTGAATGCCGAGCGCTATATTACTCCTGAGTTGAAGGAGTATGAAGAAAAGATCATGGGTGCAGAAGAAAAAATGCTGGTGCTGGAAGCAAATATTTTCGACCAGTTGCTGAATGATTTGCAAATGTATATTGCACCATTACAGGTCAATGGCCATGTGCTGGCGACGTTAGACTGTCTGATTTGCTTTGCTGAAAATGCACTCAAATACGGATATCATCAACCTGAAATACATGATGGCTTTGATTTGATATTGGAAGAAAGCAGACACCCTGTTATCGAAAGATTTCTTCCCCCGGGAGTGGAATACATCGCTAATGATATACAGCTGAATCCGGCAGAAACGCAGATCATCAT
>JBJTJJ010000175.1:0-2571 GCA_046095445.1 Sediminibacterium sp. | reverse complement strand
CAGTGCATACCACGGCTTTGAGTTTACCCTCGTGTAAGGCATTTTCTACCCAGGCACGCAGTGTGGGTTCCATGCTGCCGTGGTGAAGGGCGATGATACCTGCCAGTTGCGGAGCTTTTTGTAAGATTGTTTGGAACCAGGTCTCGCTCATGCCGCGGGTATTGATGAAAATCAAACTGGTGTTGCTTTGTTCAATCACTGGAATGATTTTCTCTGCCATTCGAATGCCAAGGTGACCTGCCCAGGGGTATTCCTCCAGATCATCGGGCAACAAAGCATGTACTTCTATTTCTTTTTTCAGTTCTGCTTTGATGAGACAACCTTCTTGTCCGGTAGGATACAATAAAACTTCCATGGCTTCCGTCAGGTTACCGATGGTGGCACTGATGCCCCAAACTAACGGTGGTTGCTCCGTATCAGGAGTTGACTGTATGAGCCGGGCAATGGCCAATTCAGTTTGAACCCCTCTCTTGTTGCC
The DNA here is from genome assembly GCA_046095445.1 of Sediminibacterium sp. Lineage (GTDB taxonomy): Bacteria > Bacteroidota > Bacteroidia > Chitinophagales > Chitinophagaceae > Sediminibacterium. The sequence goes on along the minus strand of JBJTJJ010000175.1, from coordinate 2,093 downwards.
CAATAATTCATGCCATTCATCCACTGCGATAACAGATAATGTTGCTGATAGTCTGTCACGCTCGGCATTGGACAAGAGTAATTGTAAACTTTCGGGGGTGATGATGAGAATTTCAGGGAGCTGTTTTTTTTGGGCTGCTCTTTCCTTGGTAGAGGTGTCGCCATTTCTTACACCCACTTTCCAGGGAATGCCGAGTTCTTGAATTACTTCCTCCATGGCACGGGCAATGTCTTGTGCCAGTGCGCGCAAGGGGGTTATCCAGATCAGGCGAAGACCGTTATTCTTGAGTTGTTGATAGTTAGTCGGATGGAGGTTGATCCATTCAATGAGGACACCTAAAAAAACTGCATAGGTTTTGCCAAATCCCGTCGGAGCATTCACCAGCCCATTCTTTCTTTGAATGATTTGTTGCCAGGTTTCATATTGAAAAGGAAAGGGCTGCAGGTTGCGTTGTTGCATCCATGCTTCCAATACTGTTGTTCCGGGATCCTGTTGCCTCTTCATGGGTTGGCTGTGCCTCCTTTCTTTTTCATTTGCCTGCAGCGGTCACTACAATATAAAACAGTGTCCCAGTTGCGTGCCCATTTTTTTCGCCAGGTGAATGGTCTCCCGCAGGTGGCACAAATGCGGCTGGGCAGGTACGATTTATTTCCTTTGGCAGTAGACATGGGAACAAAATTCCCGACTTAATCCCTGATAGATTTGATGGATCCCTGGGATTTTCTAACGAAATAAATTTTCTTGTTTTCGAGATAGTCGGCAGGATTATTAACATTCCTGATGTCAAAATCGTTCAGGAGATTGAATGTTTTATTGGAGAGCTGTTGCATCAATTCATTGGGGTAACGAACCAGTAACTTGCCAAAACGGTACATGGCTTCAAAACCTTTGTATACCATATCGTTGGCTCCGCCGGCCATTTTCTTTTGATAGGCGGCTGCTATAGCACGGGCGGCTTTTTCATTGCGCTGTGTCTGAAAGTGAGTGGTGTAAATAATCTCAGCATATTGACTGAGGTCTCTGCCGGTTTCCCAGGTGGGCATTCCTATGATGGTCTGCCGGTAGCTTTTGGCAGCTCCCAGTGTTCTGGTCAGGTTGAAGGCAAATTCATCCTGTAAACTTCCGCAGATAACAAGGTTTTCGCGGGTACTGTCAAGTGCTGCCGTGGCTTCCTCCGGGGTAAAGTTATCTGCCAGTTCAATCACTTTTATTTTGAGCTTCGCAGCTGGCGTTTTGCTGTTGAGCTCTTCCAATACCTGCCTGATTAAATCTTCTGTTGCACCTTTTCTTTTGTACAAATGAATGTTTTGCAAAGGATGGTTGCGCTGCAGGTATTTGAAAATTGCTTCCAGGTGGGTTCTGAGGGTTGGATTGATCAAAACCAGATAAGGATTATTGGTAACACCTCCATCATTAGGAAAGGTATAAGACAAAAGAGGAATCTTATTGTCGAGGGCAAAACCAGCCACCGGTTTAATTTCATTTCTGTTGTTGAAGAGAGCAATGAGCAAATCAGTTGTTGGCAAAGCTTCAGAAGTCAATAAACTATCCGTGCCGCCATTCAATGCTTTTGTATCGTGGAAGTTGACGGAGAGTTCTATCTTTTCTTTGTTCAGGGAATCAATGGCCAGCATCATGCCTTGATAAAAATCGAGTGCGGGTAACATATACCGTGGAATTCCCCCATTGCCTAGTTTATATTCTCCTGCATTGAAAGCTGAGTCCAGGTAAAATGGAAGTAGCACACTGATATTGGGTGTCTTATTGCTTTTATGCTGTGCCTGGCAAATACCGGTCAGCAGCAGACAAAAAATCACACACCATTTTTTCATAGCCATACATTATTCCCATTCTATGGTTGCCGGAGGTTTGCTACTAATATCATATACCACCCGATTGATTCCCTTCACCTGGTTGATGATCTCATTGGAGATATCTGCCAGAAAAGTATATGGCAGGTGTGCCCAGTCTGCTGTCATTCCATCGACAGATGTAACAGCCCGTAGGGCGATGGTGTATTCATACGTTCTTTCATCTCCCATCACTCCCACGCTTTTCACAGGCAGCAAGATAGTACCGGCCTGCCAGACAGA
>JBJTJJ010000174.1:0-25572 GCA_046095445.1 Sediminibacterium sp. | reverse complement strand
GCATACCTTCTGATACAGAGCCGCGCATACCTAAAATACCTGCAATCCATTTATATCCTTTTGGGATGGTACCGGTCACTGCCTGTAAGGTTCCGAAAGGGAGATCATTGGGGGCAAAAGTGGGAAAGATCTTTTTGTTCTCTTTGATGAGCTGGTAACTTTTTCTGCAATCCCAGGCTGCTTCCCAAAATTCCCCGGCTTTGATGAGTACCGCTGCTCTTTGCAGGAAGATCATTCCCTGGGCATATAAATAGAAGGGGGAGGACTTTGGGCCGGATTTTAGTCTGCTCAATCTCTTCTCCATCTCTACCTTCGCCCTTTTCAATCCCTCGGGATCTTCATTCAGGAATAGCGTGTAAAAATCAATGTAATTATCCAGTAACTCGGGTATCAGGTTGCGTGGGTTTTGCTGGCGGGCTTTTTGTATGAGCCGGCTACCACTATTTACTTTGAGACGGGTAATATCCTGAAAGGCCTGTTGGCAGGTACTGTTGAACTCAAACACAGTCTGGGCCTGCATCCTGCTGACCAGTAAAAAAGTCAATCCAATATACAGTAAGCGTTTTGGCATAACCCCTACATAAAAAAGGGCTGCCCTTCGGTAACCCTTTCAATGAATAATATAAGCGACAAAACCTTGTCGTAGCAGTAATTTACTTCACACCAACATTGGCGTTCAATTCTGTATCAACCAAAATTCTTCCGCAGTTTTCACAAACAATAATCTTCTTGTGCAAACGGATTTCACTTTGGCGCTGAGGCGGAATTGAATTAAAACATCCACCACAGGCATCTCTTTCTACCGGAACTACTGCCAGACCATTGTGGTAATTGGTGCGGATACGATCATAGCTATATAATAAGCGGCTGTCAATATGAGCTCTCGCTTCACCACTGAGTTGATTGAATTCAGCTTCCTCTTTTTCTGTTTCAACGATGATTTTTTCCAGCTCACCTTTTTTATGCGCCAATACACCTTCTTTCACCGCAACTTGCTTGCGTGCAGCATCCAATACCTTTACCTTTTCTCCCAACTCATCATTGGCATCGCGGATATTTTTTTCGCACAACTTAATTTCAAGTTGCTGCATTTCAATTTCCTTGTTGATGGCCTCATATTCACGGTTATTCTTCACGAGATCACTCTGCTTATCGTATTTCGCAATCAGGGCTTCGCTGTCTTTAATGGCAGCTTTTCTTCCCTCCATGTATTCAGTGATGCCATTGATCTCCTCTTCGATACGCACCTGACGACTTTTCAATCCGGTGATTTCATCTTCCAGGTCACTTACTTCCATCGGAAGTTCACCGCGGAGTACTTTGATCTCATCCAGCTTAGAATCAATTTTCTGCAATTTGAGCAGGTTCACCAGCTTTTCTTCAACAGAGAAATCTTTAACAGCAGCCATATAAACTATTGATTTAGAATCAGTTATGAATAAATTGACCCGGAGGTCGTTGTCGGGATTATTTTATAATTAACTGAAAATCAAGTAATTGCCAACTCAACGTCCCAAAAAATATCGCACAGGGTTGGTGTAAGTACCTGATTTTAGGACGGCAAAGGTAGGGAATTTGCTTTGTAAAACGTCCATTATTAGTTCGGGAGTGAATTGCTCTGATTCCCAGTGTCCAATATCAGCTACTACCATCCTATTATTGGCATCAAAAAACTCATGGTATTTCATATCAGACGTAATGAAAAATTGGGCACCAGCTGCCAGGGCATGGTCTAGTAAAAAACTTCCTGCCCCTCCACAAAGTGCCACCCGGCTTACTCTTTGGTTCAATAAAGGGGTATGTTTAATCACCTGCAGACTGAATGTTGTCATCAATTGCTCCAGAAATACTTTCTCCTCCATCGGCTCCGGAAGTTCACCTATCATTCCACTGCCGATGGAAGTGTCGAAATTCAATAAGTTTACCCAATTATAGGCTACTTCTTCATAGGGATGACTTTCAATCAATGCCTGATATACCTGCTCTTTCAGGGAAGCAGGAACTAACACTTCTAATTTTGTTTCTGCTACTTCAGATCTTTCACCCACCGTTCCGATCACGGGATTAGCACCTTCCATTCCTTTGAAGGTGCCGATTCCTTCAACACCAAAACTCGCTTCATGATAGAGTCCTATAGTACCGGCACCGGCCCGGAACAAAGCATTGCGAACTGTTTCCACATTCGATGTAGGAACGTATGTAGTCAATTGTAATAACTGAGATTCTTTGGGTAGTAAGATGTCGGTATTGATTAATCCCAACTTATCGGCAATCTTTTTATTGACTCCTTTGGCAACATTATCGAGGTTGGTATGGCAGGCATAGATGGCCACATCATTTTTGATGGCAGCTATGATCGTTTTTTCCACATAATTTTTTCCTGTTATTTTTTTGAGACCACGGAAGACGATGGGATGATGCGCTACTACCAGGTTGCAGCCTTTGTTCACTGCTTCCAGTATAACTTCCTCGGTGGCATCGAGACTACACAAAACACCACTGCATGTCCAATCCGGATTACCGGTGATTAATCCGGCATTATCGTAGGACTCTTGCAAGGAGAGGGGGGCAAAGGAAGCCAGTTCGGCAATGATTGTTCGTATCGTCATGTTGAAATGGGGATGTGGTGACCCGTTAAAATTAGACCAAAACAAGTAAACGGAAAACTGCAAGTATCTTTACAGCATGGATTCCCGTTACCTGTTGTTGGATGGAAAAAAGATATCAACCGGCAAACCCCTGATTGATGTCGATAACCGAACCTTTCGGTATGGTGACGGATGTTTTGAAACTTTGAAGGTTATTGACGGCCGTATTCCCCTTTTTTCATATCACATCGAAAGATTGTTCTTTACATTGGAACAGCTGGACATGGCCATTCCTCCGCACTTATCGGCTCAACGCCTCGAGCAACAGATACTTGATTTGGCAACTGCCAATGGGCATATTTCCAATGCCCGCATCCGACTGACTTTTTTCCGCGGTTCCGGTGGTTTGTATGATGCGGATGCTGCTTTTCCTCACTGGCTTATTCAATCCTGGAAGGGGCCTGAATGGACAAGTGTCATCAACATCAACGGGGTTGATCTGGGTATTTATCCGGATGCAAGAAAAAGTGTCGATCGCTTTTCTAATTTGAAGTCCGCCCAATTTCTGCCCTATGCCATGGCTGCTCGTTGGGCGAAACGACAACAACTCAATGATGCGGTAGTATTGAATGCACACGGAAGAGTAGCGGATACCACTATTGCTAATCTTTTCGCTTTGGTGGAAGGAAGTTGGCGCACACCTGCGCTGGCTGAGGGGCCGATCAGTGGAGTGATGCGGCGCTATGTAATAGCTGAAATGCGCAAGAGCGGAATTCCTGTGGAAGAATCACCCATCACGATGGAAGACCTGGCCGCTGCACAGGAAATTTTTCTCACCAATGCTATATCCGGTGTTCGTTGGGTAAAAAGTCTGGGTGACAATCAATATACCCACACAGCAGCTGCCAAGGTTTACCAACAATTGATCGTACCTCTCTGGAAAACTCCCTGATTTATCAGGCTTGCGTTCAACCATTGGCTGAATCATTTGTTGTAAATTAAAAGTATACCTTGAACACACCTTTGCGCATCATGTGGTTTCGGCGCGACCTGCGCCTGTTTGATAACGCTGCATTGTATGCCGCTCTTTCCGGCGATGAGCCGGTACTCCCGATATTCATTTTCGACCGGCAGATACTTGATTTGTTGGAAAACAAAAAGGACCGCCGGGTGGAGTTCATACACCGCACACTGTCAGAAATACAACAGCAACTAATCAAAAAGGGCAGCAGTTGGGAAGTCTATTACGGGAAGCCACTGGAAGTATTTACAAAACTCATTGCCAAATACAAAGTTGCTGCCGTTTATACCAACCATGATTATGAACCGTACGCGATTGAAAGAGATGAGGCAATTGGTTCCTTCCTGCAAAAAAAAGGCATTGCTTTTCACACGTTTAAGGATCAGGTAATTTTTGAAAAAAGCGAAGTGGTAAAAGACGATGGCTTACCCTATACTGTTTTTACGCCCTATGCCAATAAGTGGCGGGCTAAGTTGGCAGTTACCGGCATTCCTTCCTTCCCTTCTGAAAAAAAATTACAACAGTTATTTCAACAGCCACCCGCTGCAGTTCCTACTTTGCAATCGATGGGATTCGAGCCGGTAGGCGATCCATTTCCTCCCGCAACGGCTGCAGATGCTGTGATTCAACACTACAAAGAAAAACGTGATTTGCCTGCGCTTCCCAATGGTACTTCTCATCTGGGCATTCATCTACGTTTTGGTACCAACAGCATCCGACAGTTGGCAACCAAGGCACAACCATTGAGTGCCACTTATCTGAATGAATTGATATGGCGTGATTTTTACCAGATGATACTTTTTCAATTTCCACGGGTGGGGAAAGGGGAAGCTTTCAAAAAAGCCTACGATGCTATTCCCTGGCGAAATAAGGAAGATGAATTTCAGCGTTGGTGTGATGGAATCACGGGCTATCCCATAGTTGACGCAGGTATGCGGCAATTGAATGCAACCGGATATATGCACAATAGGGTAAGAATGATTGTGGCATCATTTTTAGCCAAGCATCTGCTGATTGACTGGCGTTGGGGTGAAGCGTATTTTGCCTCTCTCTTACTCGATTTTGATCTTGCTGCCAACAATGGTGGCTGGCAATGGGCTGCAGGAAGCGGTTGTGATGCAGCCCCTTATTTCCGTGTTTTCAATCCAACACTGCAAGCACAAAAATTTGATCCTAAGCAAGCATACATTCGTCAATGGGTTCCGGAATGGCAGGAACTAACTTATCCTGCACCCATGGTACCTCATGACCTTGCCCGCAAACGTGCGTTGGAAGTGTATGGAAAAGCATTGAAAGGGTAACAACATTAGCCAATAAAAATATCCTGAGTGATGGTTGAGGTTCCGCCTTTCAAGCGATGATACAGTTCCATCAATACCTGCACGGCCTTTTTCCCTTCCGCACCTGCCTCTCTGCTGAATTCATTTACATAGAGGTCGATGTGCTTCCTTTGAACCGATGGGTCCATTTCCTGCGCATGCAGTTGCACATACGCACTGAGTTGGGGCAATGCCTCTTCTGCTTGCCGCAAACTGGTTTGTATCAATTCATCCACTTGTCGTTGTATCTCCAGCGGAAAAGTTCTTTTCATGGCAATACCTCCCAGGGGTATAGGACTGTTCAGGCTTTCTTCCCAAAATTTTCCCAGATCGTACAATAGCACCAATCCCTTATCTGCATATGTAAATCTATTTTCGTGGATGATTACCCCGGAAGCAACTTTTCCTGTTACTACTGCTTCTTCAATATCATGAAACAACATGAATTTTTTCTGCTGAAACGCAGGAAGGGCATGGCTGAGTAACAAGTGTGCCGTTGTGTTCTCTCCTGGGATGGCTACAGGAAGCTGACTTAATTCCTCGATTGATAACCGGCTTTTGTTGGCAGTGGTTATGAGCAGCGGACCAACACCACGACCCATGGCACCACCACTGTTGAGCATGACATAGTGGGAAAGTATATTGGGCAAAACTCCGTAACTGATCTTAGTAACATCGAGCCGGCCTTGTATAGCCCATTGGTTAAGGGTTTGCACATCTTCGAGTACAGGTTCAAATTCAATGTCACCTGTATCAATCTTTCCGTTCACCAAAGCATCAAAGATGAAGGTATCATTGGGACAAGGAGAAAAGCCAATACTCAATTTCATCATTGGTGGTTGGTGGAAAGTGATAGAGGTTGAAGTGGGAGTTGCCGGAGTAAACTGATCAATGTTTGATTCAACCGATCAACAGCCAGTGGAATATTCCATTGTGCCTTGTTTCTTTCGCCTATGTAATTGGAAGCTGCGCGCAACTGTAGGAAGGGTATACCTAATCTCAAACAGCTCTCATGAAGTGCCGCACCCTCCATGCTTTCAAGGGCAGGTGCCGGGTGCTGGTTAGTCCAGTAATTGATCATGTGCTGATCAGTAGTGATCTGATTCACCGAGAGAGCCATGACATTTGGCAGTTGCATATAATCAAATGCGGGGAGGTATGGATTGATAAGTTGTTCATTGGTATAGGGAAATTCATCGCTATTGACCAAGGAAAGTTCATGCATATTTTTCCATTGTCCATTTTCCCAAACCCCCAGATCTGCTAGTCGGTCTGATTGAATGAAAACTACATCACCGATAGATAACTTATTTTGAAAGCAGCCGGCGATTCCTGCCTGAATGATCAGATCAGGGGAATGTTGCAAGGCCAATCGGGTAATTGCAATGGCTGCTGTTGTTAAACCAACGCCCGTACAATGAAAAGAAACTGAATGGGGGCCTGTTTCACCATCCTCCAATAATTGCATGCTGGGCTCCAGTTCGCGTTGAGTAGCTGCTACCACCAGTATTTTCATCTGTCAAAGTTCCGAAAAAAGAGCGAATAGCAACCTTTAAAGGAGGGGTATAGGTGTTAATTCGTAACTTTGTATAAATTTTGGATAGGGATGGTTTTTGTTACCAGATTAGAGCATTTTAATGCGGCTCATAAGTTGTTTAATCCCAATTGGACCCGGGAAAAGAATGAGGAGGTTTTTGGTGCCTGTGCTAATGAGAACTGGCATGGACACAATTACCAGTTATATGTAACGGTGAAAGGGGAGCCGGATCCGGAAACGGGATTTGTGTATGATGTCAAGAAGTTGAGTACAATTATCAAAGAGAAGATTGTTAGCCAGTTGGATCATAAGAACCTGAACATGGATGTTCCATTTCTGCAGGGAAAACTCTGCAGTACGGAAAATCTGGTGATTGGAATCTGGCAGCAATTACTTCCGCATCTACCAAAGGAAGTGCAGTTGCATAGTATTAAGTTATATGAAACACCCCGCATTTATGTAGAATATTTCGGGTGAGTGAACTGGTAGGCCGGTGGCGAACAATTCGACTGTCAATTCAGTTATATATATATGGCAAGGCGCGTATCGGTATTTCGCAAGGAACATTTCAATGCAGCACATCGGTTGTTCAATCCGACGTGGTCGGCGGAAAAAAACCAGGCAGTTTTTGGTTTGTGCAACAATGAAAATTTTCATGGGCACAATTATGAGTTAATTGTAAAAGTAACGGGTCCTATCAATCCCGATACAGGATACGTGATCGATCTCAAACAACTGAGTGACATGGTCAAGGCAAGTGTCATAGACCGTTTCGATCATAAAAATCTTAATCTTGACACCAAAGAGTTTGCTCATGTAAATCCATCAGCCGAAAATATTGCTGTGGTGATTTATGAACTACTTCGTCCACAGTTGGGAGAAGAATATGACTTACACATTCGTTTGTACGAGACAGAACGAAATTTTGTAGAATATCCGGTTCAATAAAAAAGTAAACAACAACAAAATGGCATATAAAAAAACAGAACAGTACGATGAGTCAGTAACCAATGGACTGATGAGTCACTATACATCCGTGCTTCAATTATTGGGTGAGGATGCTGAAAGAGAGGGCCTGATGAAGACTCCTGAGCGCATGGCCAAAGCCATGCAATACCTGACTCAGGGATACAGTCTCGATCCCATTGAAGTATTGAATTCAGCGCGTTTTAAAGAAGAAGTCAATGAGATGGTAATCGTTCGTGACATTGAATTGTATTCCATGTGTGAACACCACATGCTGCCATTTTTTGGGAAGGCTCACATCGCCTATATCCCCAATGGATGGATTACCGGGTTGAGCAAACTAGCCAGGGTGGTAGATATCGTATCGCGTCGTCTGCAGGTGCAGGAACGCCTGACTACCCAGATCGTAGACGCTATTCGTGAATCATTGAATCCACTGGGAGTAGCCGTTGTTATTGAAGCACAACATTTGTGTATGATGATGCGTGGCGTACAGAAACAAAATTCAATTACTACCACTTCGGCATTCTTTGGAGAATTCGAGCAGGCAGCTACCCGCAGTGAATTTATGCGGTTGATTAGCAAGCGGAGGGACTAATCCCTATTTTTTACGACATTTGCAGCTCCGGTCTATCCGACCGATTCATGCAACAGAATGTCTATGAAACACGCTTATATTTTTCCCGGTCAGGGTTCCCAGTTCAGTGGAATGGGAAAGTCTTTGTTTGACAATAATGCAGTTGCCCGCAGGTATTTTGAGCAAGCCAACGAGATACTTGGTTTTAATATTACACAAGTGCTTTTTACCGGCACTGATGAAGAATTAAGACAAACCCGCATCACCCAGCCGGCCATATTCATACATTCTGTGGCTGCTTATGCTTCATTACCGGATGCAAAGCCGGATATGGTGGCAGGTCATTCTCTGGGTGAATTTTCGGCACTGGTGGCTAACAATACATTGCGCTTTGAAGATGCCCTTCGCTTGGTAAGCATCCGGGCTACTGCCATGCAACAGGCATGTGAGCAAACGCCCTCTTCCATGGCAGCAGTTCTGGCGTTAGCAGATGAAAAGGTCGAAGAAATATGCCGAGAGGTACAAGTAGCAACGGGAGAAGTAGTGGTCCCCGCCAATTATAATTGTCCCGGTCAACTGGTAATCAGTGGCTCAGTGGAAGGTGTTGCCAAAGCTTGTGAAAAAATGAAGGAAGCCGGTGCCAAGCGTGCATTGGTGCTTCCAGTGGGTGGTGCCTTTCATTCCCCGTTAATGTCATCCGCCAGAGAACAGTTATCTGCTGCCATTGCTCAGACAGTATTTCATACACCCAGTTGTCCGGTTTATCAAAATGTGGTGGCAACTGCTGTTTCTGATCCTGATATGATCAGAAACAACCTGATCGATCAACTCACAGGAGCTGTTAGATGGACTCAAAGTGTATTGGCCATGGTTAACGATGGTGCAACCAGGTTCACCGAATGTGGTCCCGGTAAAGTATTACAAGGACTCGTACAAAAAATTGCTAAGGAAGTATCAGTCGAGGGGGTGAGTTAGAAAAAGTATCAGATAGTGAAATCAATGATTCCATTGATCCATTCTCCATCGAGTGTTGCCTTGTATTTTCTGTAAAAATTCAGCGCCGGTTCATTCCATTCCAGCACCTGCCAAACCATTCTGCGGAATCCTTTATCCTTTGCTTCTTTGATTACCCACTCAAACAGCATTGAGCCGATGCCTTTTCCTCTGTATTCATTGGTAACCAAAAAATCTTCCAGGTAGAGGCATTGGCCTTTCCAGGTACTGTAGCGAATGTAGTAGAGAGCAAAGCCAACGACTTTTCCTTCGATTTCAGCTACAAACCCCCACCAAACCGGTGCGGCGCCGAATCCGCTTTCTTCAAAATGTTGTAAGGTAACTGTCACTTCGTTGGGTGCCCGTTCATATTCTGCCAGTTCCCGTATGAGAGAGAGTAATGCGGGGCAATCAGATTTTTCAGCGCTGCGAATAATAATTTCCATGAGGTATGTGCTTCTTTAACGTAGTGCCTGGTCGAGATCGGTAAGAATGTCTTGTATGTTTTCAATGCCTACGCTCATTCGAATGAGTCCATCTGTTATCCCATATGCCTTTCTTTCTTCCGGAGGAATTCCAAAATGACTCATGCTGGCGGGGTGTGATAATAATGTATCGGGTGTTCCCAGCGAAACCGCGCGGCTACACAGTTGCAGGCGATTGATGAATTGTTTGCCCACATCTAATCCGCCCTTCAATTCAAAGCTCAACAAAGCACCGGGGTGTTTCATTTGTTGATTGCTGATGGCAAAATCAGGATGCTCTGGTAAGCCGTTGTAATTGACATGTTCTATTGCAGGATGTTGTGTCAGAAAATGCGCAACTTCCATGGCATTGTGACAATGTCTTTCCATGCGCAATTCGAGCGTTCTCAATCCCTGGATGAGCAAGAATGCATCGAATGGATTGCTGTTGGCGCCGAGCAGTGCATACCATTTCCACGCTTTGGTAGTCATGAACTCAATGTCTTTGCCGAGAAGAACGCCACCCATAGCATTGCCGTGTCCATTCAGGAATTTGGTAGTCGAGTGAATTACAAAATCTGCTCCATGAAGAAAGGGCTGTTGCAGGTAAGGTGTGGCAAAGGTGTTATCAACTGAAACGGGAATATTTGTTTCATGAGCCAAATTGCAAATGGCTTCTATGTCTACACAACGGATGGTTGGATTGGCAGGAGTTTCCAGATGTACCAAACGAATGGTGTCATCTTGAATCAAAGCTTCACGCACCTGATTAAGGTCTCGCATGTCCACCAATTTTGTTTTGATGCCGCTGTCTTTCAAAACTTTCTGCATAAGTTCCTGGGTGCCTCCATACAATGAAAGATGTGACAATACGGTGTCTCCGGCCTGCAGTCGGCTCAGAAATAAAGTACTCAATGCTCCTTGTCCGCTCGCATGTAACAGGGCTTTCAGTTCAAGGGGTGAGTCATCATCGTAGGTGATGCCAAAAGATTCCAGCGCTGCGATGATTTCTTCTGCCACGGTGAAAGTTGGGTTACCCCAACGACTATAGATGCGGGTTTTATCTTTTCCGGCAAACCGCTCCATGCCTTCTTCTGCTGAGGGGAAAGTGAAGGTGGAACTGGCATAAATGGGTGTATTGTGTGCAAAGTCGGCATGGTGTTCTTTGCCGGTATGTAAAACAACGGAACTAATGCCGGTAAGCGGAAACGATTTTTTCATGTTGCCGGTTTAATGAATGAATTTAACCTGCCTGCTTACCATCATAGGCCCAGGTGATCCAGGTAGCGCCCCAGGTGAAACCGCCACCAAAGGCAGCAAAAACCAGGTTATCGCCTTTCTTCAACTGCTGTTCCCAATCCCACAAACAAAGCGGAATGGTGGCTGCAGTTGTATTGCCATATTTCTGGATGTTGATCATTACTTTCTCTCGGGGAAGTCCCATTCGGTTGGCAGTTGCATCTATGATGCGCAAGTTGGCCTGGTGGGGAACCAGCCATTGAATATCATCACCGGTGAGACCATTTCGTTCTAGTAATTCAGCACTCACATCCGCCATGCCTTTTACTGCAAATTTGAATACCGGCTGGCCATCCTGAAAAGCATAGTGTTCTTTCGCTAATACAGTATCAATACTGGCAGGTTTCAGTGAACCTCCTGCCTTCATGTGCAGGTAGTCTTTTCCACTTCCATCTGTTCTTAGCAAACTATCTTTAATTCCAATGTTGTTGTCTGTACTTGGTTCGAGCAAAACAGCACCGGCGCCATCTCCAAAAAGAATGCAGGTAGCTCTGTCGGTGTAGTCTACAATGGCACTCATCTTATCTGCTCCTACAACAATTACGTTTTTATATCGGCCACTTTCAATGAACATGGCAGCAGTGGTGACAGCAAAAAGAAATCCGCTGCAGGCAGCGGCCTGATCAAATCCCCAGGCATTCTTTGCACCCACCTTTTCGCAAATGATATTGGCAGTTGCAGGGAAAACCATATCGGGAGTAACTGTGGCACAAATCAGACAATCGATGTCAAGGGGAGACAGGTTTCTTTTTTTCAGAAGATCCTCCACTGCTTTGGCACCCATATCGCTGGTGGCCTTGCCAGGTTCACGGAGAATCCTTCTTTCGCTGATTCCGGTTCTGGTTTTTATCCATTCGTCATTCGTGTCTACCATTTTTTCCAGGTCGGCATTGGTCAACCGGGTCTCCGGCACATAGCCCCCTACTGCAGTAATACAAGCTCTTGTTGGCATGAAAATTTTTATGGGTTGTTCGCAAATATCCATCAATTTCTGTTATGCCCCCTCAGCTCTTTATAATGGTGCGCTATTCCCGATGTGACAGACCTATCGTTCCTGCTTGTTAAAAAAATCAAAAAGCAGCCTTCAGACCAGTTCAAATCGATGGTCAGCCGCCTCGTTTACTCCTTTTTTAACTTATTTTTGAAGGGTATGATCGCGTTCGTCAGAGGAAAATTCGTCCAAAAAACACCTTCCCGGGTGCTGGTGGATGTTCAGGGAGTAGGATATGAGCTCCAGATTAGCTTACATACCTATTCTGCTATCAGTCAGCAAAATGAAGGGTTGATTCACACTTATTTACATATTACTGAAAATGCACACACATTATTCGGCTTTCACCAGCCGGAGGAAAAGGAGATGTTTTTGCATTTGATCAGTGTTTCGGGAGTAGGGGCCTCCACGGCTCGAATGATGCTATCGGGCATGGAACCCCGGGAAATAGCCACTGCCATTGTCAGCGGCAACACCCGCCAGCTGGAAAGCATCAAAGGCATTGGTAAAAAATCTGCTGAACGTCTGATTGTTGAGCTGAAAGATAAGCTGGGCAAGCATTTTTCAGGCAGCACCCAACCTGTTTCAGGTGTCTTATATTCAGTGGAAGCTGATGCTGTCAATGCTTTGGTGGCACTGGGTATCGGAAGGGTGATGGCAGAGCAAGCGGTGAAAAAAACGAGTGCTGCCCAATCCGGAGAATTGCCCTTGGAAGAACTCATCAAACTTTCACTCAAATCGTTATAAATCATTTACTTCAAATCAACTTTCAACCAATAAACCGTCCTCTATAGCGTTAATTTGACTTAACCAATTAGTTGGATTTGAAGCTCCGACTTTTTTACTTACTGTTGATGTTGTTGTCGGCTATCACGCACGTTGTGGCCCAACGCAGAGACACCACCCGATTTCCCATCAAAGATAGGAGGGGAGATGGCTTTACATTGCCCAGCAGAAACCCCTTTGATATCAGAGATACTTCTCTCATCAAAAAAAGTATTGAGTACGATCCCCGCACCAAGCAGTATTACATTGTAGAAAAAATTGGAAACAGTTATTACAGAAAACCGGCAGCTCTGGGCTTCGAAGAATATTGGAAAATAAGTGCCCGCGAATCTGAAGTTGCCTACTTCAAAAAAAGAGCGGATGCTCTGACAGCATTGAATAAAAAAACGAGTCGACCGCCTTATCGTGTTTATGACAATTTGTTTGACAGAATTTTTGGTATCGGCTCTAATGGACTAAAAGTGGATATCCGTCCTAACGGCGAAGTGAATGTGATGGCAGGTTATCAGGGACAGAATGTCAATAACCCAACATTGCCGGAAAGAGCACGCCGCAATGGTGGATTTGATTTCGACATGAACCTGAAGCTGAATGTGAATGCCAGCATCGGTGATAAATTAAAATTTCCCATCAATTACAATACACTCTCCAATCTTGGATTCGACAACCAGTTGAAACTCGATTATAAGGGTATGGACGATGAGATCATTAAAACCCTTGAGGCCGGTAACATTACTTTCCAGTCCCGCAGTACATTAATCCCCAGTGCCCAGAACTTGTTTGGTGCCAAGGCGAAAATGCAGTTTGGAAAAGTATTTGTGACAGGCGCCATTGCCAATCAGCGCTCCATTCGTCAAACAGTGGCATTGCAAGGTGGAGCTGCTACCCAGAGTTTTAATAAAAAGCTGGATGACTATGAAGAGAACAGACACTTTTTATTGGGGGAATACTTTAAGAATAATTACAACAAAGCGATGGCCAATTTGCCGGTGATTCAATCACAGGTACAATTGCAACGTATTGAAGTTTGGGTAACCAATCGAACCGGTGCTGTTACCGACGCCAGAGATGTAGTTGGTTTGATGGACCTGGGAGAATCTCGTCCCTACAATACCAACATCCGGTCACTTTCCTCCAGCGAGTTTACCAACAATGGTAACAACGACCTCTATCCCGGGCTCGTGAACAACCCTTCTTCGCGTAATCCCGCTGTGATCAATTCTCTTTTGTTGGCACGCGGACTTCGGCCGGTGGAAGATTATGAAAAAACTTTTGCCCGTAAGTTGAATCCTTCAGAATATTATTTCAATTCACAGGTAGGATTCTTATCGCTCAACGTTCAGCTACAACCTGATGAGGTGCTGGCTGTCGCTTATCAATATACATACAACGGTCGTGTATTTCAGGTTGGTGAATTTTCACAAGATGTTGCCCTGGACTCAACAAGAGGGGTACAAAAGGTTCTCTTCCTGAAATTATTGAAAGCAACATCTCAGCGTATCAATCTTCCGATATGGACCTGGATGATGAAAAACGTTTACTCATTGGATCTCTTCGGTTCCATTCAGCAAGAAGGTTTCATGCTGAATATATTATACGATGATCCGGGCGGTGGTATGAAACGTTATCTGCCGGAAGGAGCACCCAGTATAACCGGAAGACCTTTACTGAGTATCTTGAACCTCGACCGGCTCAACGGAAGAAATGACCCGCAGCCAGACGGAATTTTCGATTATGTAGATGGCTACACCGTATTACCCAGACTTGGACGAATTATCTTTCCGGTACTTGAGCCATTTGGGAGAGATCTTGAACGACTCGCATTTAGCGGACAACCGGCTGCTGTCGTCAAAAAGTATGTGTATTATGCCTTGTATGATTCAATCAAGGCCATTGCACAGACCTATGCCAACCTGAATCGATTTGTAATGCAAGGACAGGTGCGGGGAAGCGCAGGTGGTTCAGAAATTTCATTGAATACCTTCAACGTCCCACCGGGATCCGTGACTGTTACCGCAGGAGGTCAGCAATTGCGAGAAGGAACTGATTTTATCGTGGATTATAATCTCGGAACAGTGAAGATCATTAATCCGGGTATTCTTAGTTCTAATTTACCGGTCAATGTAGGTTTTGAAAATAATGCCGGCTTCGGTATGCAACAAAGGAGCTTCACGGGATTACGCGTTGATTATATCGCCAATAAAAAATTCTCTTTGGGTGCCACGGCTGTCAGACTTGCTGAGCGACCCTTCTTCACCAAAACCATGTATGCAGAGGATCCCATTCGCAACTCCATGTATGGGATGGATCTTGCTTATAAAACCGATCTTCCCTGGTTAACCCGGTTATTAGATAAACTTCCCAACTATTCCACTAAGACTAAGTCCAGCATGAATGCTTATGCGGAAGCAGCTGTATTAAGACCGGGGCATCCGCAACAAATTGGACGAGGTGAACAGGGGCTCAGTTTCATTGATGATTTTGAAGGAACCAAAAACAGCATTGATCTGCGATTCCCACTTGTTTCATGGACGATGGCTTCCACACCACAAGGAAATCCACTCTTTCCTGAAAGCATATTGACGGATTCCATCAATTATAATTTCAACCGCGCCAAATTGGCCTGGTATAACATTGAACCGAATCTACAGGATAAAAATAGTCCGGGCAATCCCCTGCGAAAAAATGTGGAGGAGTTGAGCGATCCGAGGGTGCGGCAAGTTTATACGAATGAACTCTTCCCTCAGCGAACTACCAACATCACAGATGTACTGACTACTACTTTCGACATGGCATTCTATCCAACTGAACGTTCGCCTTATAATTATGAATACAGGGCTACAGAGATAGATGCTAATGGAAGATTGCGCAGACCAGCCAGCAGGTGGGCAGGTATCATGCGGGCGATTGACCAGACAGATTTCGAAACGAGCAACCTCGAATATGTTGAATTCTGGACACAGGATCCATTTATAAAAAATCCGGGAAGCAGGGGAGGAAAACTTTTCATCAATCTCGGTAACGTGAGCGAAGATGTATTGAAAGATGGAAAGCGCTTTTATGAAAATGGAATGAATACGCCGAATATTCCGACAGATGTAGATAGCTCATCTACCTGGGGAAAAACGCCGGTGAACCCTATTCAGATTACCCAGGCATTCAGCAATGACCCTGGTGACAGACCTTATCAGGATGTGGGCTTTGACGGATTGGATGATGATGGTGAAAGAAGAAAAAGGGCATATGTTTTACAACGACTGGGCAATACATTTGGCACCGGCTCTCCGGTTTATCAGCAGTTTTTAAGAGATCCCTCCAATGATAACTATGTTTGGTACAGGGATGCCATTTTTGATCAGTCGGGCACCGGTATTCTCGGTAGGTATAAAAATTTCAATAACCAACAGGGAAACTCACCTGTTGCAGGTACAGGCGGACAATTTACTTCAGCCGCTACTTTGTTTCCCGACAATGAAGACCTGAACCGTGATAATACCTTAAATGAGACGGAAGCCTACTATGAATATGAAATCAACCTGCAGCCGGGAATGACTGTGGGAAGTTCACCTTATATCACTGATAAACGAACTGTTACTGTTAATTCTGCTGACGGTGTTACCAGAACAGAGAACTGGTATTTATTCAGAATTCCCGTAAGGGGATTCACCCGTCGCATCGGTAATATTCCAGATTATAAATCCATTCGCTTCATTCGCATGTACCTCACCGGTTTTGAAGATTCTGTTATCATGCGTTTTGCAACATTTAGTCTTGTGAGGAACCAATGGAGACAATTCACTTATCAGATTGACACTACCGGTAACTATACACCCATTGTCAATAATACCGGAACGGTTTTCAATACACTGGCTGTCAACCTCGAAGAAAATTCCGCCCGCCAGCCGGTCAATTATATCATGCCCCCCAATGTTGAACGGATGCAATTGTTGAGCAACAATGGTGTTAATATTCAGCAGAACGAACAGGCAATGAGTATTCAGGTAAGAAATCTCTACACCGGAGATGCGCGGGCAGTATTCAAAACTTTCAATTGGGATATCCGACAATTCGGCAAGTTGTCAATGTACATTCATGCTGAGTCTGTTACCGGACAAAGACCGGTACGCAATGGAGAGTTAAATGCTATCGTGCGAATAGGACAAGATTTCCTGAATAACTATTATGAAATCAAGATACCATTGCGGGTAACCCCGCCAGGATTGTATGTTAAAGGGCAGGAAGAAGTTGTCTGGCCAATTCAAAATAATCTGGACATCGTTTTACGGGAATTGATTAACCTGAAGCTGCGAAGAAATGCTTCAGGTCAGCCACTCAATACAATTTATCGACAACGACTTGACAGTACTAAAACCATTTCTATTTTGGGTAATCCCAATCTCGGTGCCGTCAGCGGTATATTGATTGGCGTAGAAAATCCTTTCCGTCCGGATGGACCTATACAG
This sequence comes from Sediminibacterium sp., assembly GCA_046095445.1. Taxonomy (GTDB): domain Bacteria; phylum Bacteroidota; class Bacteroidia; order Chitinophagales; family Chitinophagaceae; genus Sediminibacterium. Next base: position 8,568 of record JBJTJJ010000174.1, on the reverse strand, counting down.
AATGCTGAAATATGGGTGAATGAATTGCGGCTATCTGCATTGAATGAGGAGGGTGGATGGTCGGCCCTGGGCCGGATGGATGTGACCCTGGCAGACCTGGGAAGCATCACCGTAGCAGCTAGTACCCGTAGTCAGGGATTTGGAACAATTGAGCAGCGAGTAATTGAAAGATCGAGGGATAATCTCTTTCAGTTTGATATGGCGGCTAATATAGACGCAGGTAAATTGATGCCCCGCAATTGGCGACTCTCGCTGCCGGTGTACGCAAGTCTGAACAGAACAGTGATTACACCTCAGTTTGATCCATTCGACCTGGATGTGAAATTAAAGGATAAGCTAAACACACTAAATAAACAGCAACAAGATTCATTGAGGAGTGCTGCCATTGAACAAACAACCATCAAAACCATCAACTTCACCAACGTTCGTTTCGGATCTGCCAATGGGAAACCAGGTTTGTTTAAAATCAGCAACTTTGATTTCAATTATGCCTACTCCATCATCGAACAGAGCAGCTCACTGATTGAACAAAATAATATTGCCCGGCACCGCGGTGGATTTGGCTATACTTTTGCCGGGAGTGAAAAGTTCATTGAGCCATTCAGAAAAATTATTACCAATAAAACGCCCTGGTTGAGTTTACTGCGCGACGTCAATTTCAACTTGAAGCCATCAACTATTAGTTTCCGATCAGACATCAACCGACAATTTGGTGAATTCATTCCTCGAGTGATCAATACTCCCGGAAACAATGTAGATAAAGTAGATACTACCTATGATAAGTTTTTCACTTTTGACAGGTACTATCGTTTCGGCTGGAAACCTGCCAGATCGGTAACAATTGATTTCAATGCTGTAGCTAATGCGCGCATTGATGAGCCGAATGGAAGAATTGATACCAAAGAAAAAAAGGATAGTGTCAGGTCTAATTTCTTCAATGGAGGAAGGCATGTCATTTATCAGCACAGAGGGACGATGAGCTATGCGTTGCCCCTGAATAAATTTCCCATGACAGACTGGATCCAGGCAAGCTATACCTATGGTGCCAGCTATAACTGGATTGGTGCCAGTCGACTGGCCATTGCTCTGGGGAATACCATTGAGAATAGTCAGGATAATAATTTCAATGCTCAGTTCAACTTTACCAATCTATATAATAAATCAAAATGGTTGCGGGCTTTGGATAATCCACCCGTGCCTAAACAACCCCAACAGTCTGCAAATCCGGCTCCCGCCCCAACGAATGTGTTGGGTATGGTTATTCCAACGCGCGAGGAAGTGGTGAAAGATTTGAAAGGAAAAAAGAAGCGGGAGGCATTGAAAAAATGGCGACAACTTAAAAGAGATGAGCGAACGGCACTGCGCCTGTTAAAGGCAGGAGAGCCAACACAGTTAAGTGGATTAGAGCGCACAGCGGGCAGATTACTTACCATGGTTAAAAATGTTTCAGTCACCTACTCAGAAAATTATCGAAGTCGTGTGCCAGGTTATATGGATAGTGTTAAAGCGCTGGGTCAAAACTGGACCAGCATGGCACCGGGACTGGATTATGTTTTCGGTAAACAACCGGATACAGGTTGGCTGAATAAAAAGGGACAAGCCGGATTGCTAACCAGAGATTCAACTTTCAACCTGTTGTTCCGACAGAACCTCGAACAGCGACTAGGATTAAATGCATTAATAGAACCAGTCAGGGATCTACGCATAGAAGTCAGTCTGGAAAAATCTTTTTCGAAAGAGTACTCAGAGCTTTTCAAGGATACCAGTGGCAGAGCGGGACACAGTCACCTGGGTGCTTTGGCCAGCGGAGGTTTTAGTATTTCCTATATCAGTTTTGGTACCTTGTTCGAATCTTATAACCCCAATGAGATTTCTGCCACCTTCAAGAAATTTCAGGAGTACAGACAGGTTATATCTGCAAGGGTAGCAGAAGGCAACCCATACTGGAAGGCATTGGCACCAGGGCAGCAATTCACGGCTGATGGTTTTGCAAAAGGCTACGGCCGGTATTCTCAGGATGTACTGCTTCCTGCGTTCATAGCAGCATACAATGGTTCTGACCCATCTAAAATTCCGCTGATTCGCCAATCCAATCCAAACATCAAAGCCAATCCATTCGGAGGTTATTTACCTCGACCGAACTGGCGACTTACTTATTTCGGCCTTACCAAAATACCGGGTGTAGCGAAACTATTCAGTAATGTGAGTCTTACCCATAGTTATAATGGCAACCTGAGTATGAATAGTTATAACAGCGCTTTATTGTACCGTGATCCTTTGCGTTACGACGCTCCCGGATTCATTGATACGGTGAGTGGCAACTTTATTCCTTTCTTCCTGGTTCCTAATATTTCCATGCGAGAAAATTTTGAGCCGCTGATAGGGATAGATCTTACTACGAACAGCCAGATGAACATGCGCTTAGAATACAAAAAGAGCAGACAACTTAGCTTAAGCCTGATCGATTATCAACTCAGTGAAACCCGCAGTACTGAATGGACTTTTGGTTTCTCCTGGCGGTTGCAGGGGCTTAAATTACCCTTCGCACTTCCGTTTAGCAAGGGTGTGAAAAAATTGGAGAATGATATTAATTTCAGGGTAGATCTGGCCATGCGTGATATGGCTATGAGCAATAGTCGACTGGACCAATCGAACGCCTATGGAACCGGCGGACAAAAAGAGGTAACCATACAACCCTCGATCGATTATGTCGTCAACCGAAGAGTTAGTCTGAAATTCTTCTTTGACCAGCGAAGGGTAACGCCCTATATCTCTACGTCAGCGCCTATTACCAATACAAGAGCAGGGGTGAATGTGAGAATTTCCCTCGCTCAATAAGTAGCTAATTAGTTACTGCGAAAAGCCCATTTGATCATTTCCTTCCAGGTCACTTTTTTACCATAGAGCAGAATGCCTGTGCGGTAGATTTTTCCTGCTACCCAGGTAGTTCCCAGAAAAGTAACGATCAACAGAACCATACTGATCAACAGTTGCACTACCGTTACCCCATCAGGAATACCATGGGCGACTCTTGCCATCATAACTATGGGGGAGGTGAAAGGGAAAAGACTACCAAAGACTGCTATGCTGCTATTGGGATCATTCACTGCATTGGTCATGATTACAAAGGCAAAAATGATGGGCATCATGATCGGGAAGAGAAGGGTCTGAGCATCCTGAGGATCTTCGTTTACCGCACTACCAACTGCGGCGAAGAGGGCTGAGTACACCAGGTATCCACCGAGGAAATAAAATAAAAAGCAACCGATGATAAGACCAAAATTGATGGTTTGGAGATCTGACATCAAACCGTTGAGGGCACCGCTGTTTTTCATCTCTTCCACTGCCTGAGTGGCTTGTCCTGCTCCAGGCCCCATATTAGGTGAAGACTGTAGCGCAGCTCCCATTTCAGGAAAAATAAGTGGCAATGCCATTTGAATACCAAAAATCAGCAAGATCCAAATGAGAAACTGAACCAGTCCAACAGCACCGATACCAGTGATCTTACCCATCATCAATTGAAATGGTTTTACACTGCTGACAATAACTTCCGCAATGCGGCTAACCTTTTCTTCCATCACACCCCGCATTACCATGGTTCCGTACACGAACAAAATGATGTAAATCAGGAACCCCGATAACATCCCGACTCCATAACTGATTCCTGCTTTTGCGCCGGTCTCTTTTTTTCCTGCTGCTGAGGTGAAGCGAATGGGGTCATCTTTTTTACGGATGCTATCTATGGCAGCTTTGGTAAGATTCATTTGTAACCATCTCTTTTCTTCCAATGCACCGCTGATGATGTCTTCCACTTTATCGCGTGTCATGAAACCCATGGCTTTGGCTGAACGGAATTCCATGGAATCGCTGCCATTCAGACTAAAGGAAGCCGGAACATATAGATAAGCATCATACGTTTTATCGTCCAGTTGCTTGCGAAGGGTAGCAGTATCAGTTTTTACCAGTTTGAATTCAAGATCATCTTTCTTTCCGGGAACTTTTCCTTCGAAAATGTTGGCTTCATCCGACAATGCAATTACATAGGTGTCGGTTGATTTGAATTGAAAAAAGATTAGGGCGGCATAAAAAACTGCAATAAGCAGTGGCACACCAATCGTGGTTAGTAAAAAAGTTTTTTTCTGAACACGGGTAAGAAATTCTCTCCGGGCGACCAATAAAGTTTTGTTCATATAATTTCTATTGACAAATGAGGTAAGATTTTAGGAGGCATTGTTTTGAAAAGCTCTGGCAGCGGCATGGGTACCTTCCACCAGGCGGATGAAGATTTCATTCAGCGAAGGCAAAATTTCATGAAATGCTTCGATGTTCTGCCGCTGTGAAATAAAATGCGAGAGGATATCATTGCTGGCTGATCCGGGTTGAATACAAACCGTTAGTTCGCGGTCTTTTTGTTCCACAACAGTGAAAGCATTTGATAAAGAATTGTTGACTGGCTCAGACAAACGGATATAATATTTATTCTCCTTGAATTGTTGTTTCACGTCCTGCACACTACCATCGAGCATTTTAGCTCCAAGGTTTACCAATACAATGTGGTCACAGATCTCTTCCACTTGTTCCATGCGGTGGGTACTGAAAACGATGGTGCTGCCTTTTTTGGCCAGACCAAAAATTTCATCTTTAATGAGATTAGCATTCAATGGGTCAAGTCCGCTGAATGGTTCATCAAGGATGATAAGTTTCGGTTCATGTAATACGGTCACAACAAACTGAAGTTTTTGGCTCATGCCCTTGCTAAGATCTTCCACTTTTTTGTTCCACCAGCTTTGCATGTCCAGCTTTTCAAACCAATATTTGATTTTTTGCATGGCATCCTGCCGGCTAAGGCCCTTTAATTGCGCGAGGTAGAGCACCTGTTCCCCAATTTTCATCTTTTTATACAGACCCCTTTCTTCGGGCATGTATCCGATCAGGTTCACGTCGGTGAGGGGATCAAATTTCTTTCCATCAAAAAGTATCTGGCCCTCATCCGGATAGATAATGCCGGTGATCATGCGCAACAGGGTAGTTTTTCCGGCGCCGTTGGGACCCAATAATCCGAAGATACTTCCTTCCCCAACCGAGAAACTGATATCATCTACCGCTTTTTGACCGGAGTATTGTTTTTTCAGGTGTTGTAATTCTAAAAGGGCTTTCGTCATATAGTGATGCATTAATGGTGTAAATGTAGGGGAAAAATAAAGTGCTCCCAATCCATTTTGATGAGGTTAGTATCTATAATGGTTGGGAAATGACAGTCCGCTTTCTTTTTTTTATTTTTACGCCTCAATACCATTCAGATGCGCCCCACACCAATCATTTTTCGCTCCATTGCATTAGTTATTTTACTGATCCTGACCGGTAGTTGGGGCTTTTTGGTACACCGTACAGTCAATCAGCTATCGATTTATGAATTGCCGGATGCGATGGCACCCTTTTTTTATAAAAACAGGGATTACCTTGTTTATAACTCTCCCCGACCTGACCTAAGGAGAAACACAGATCCCGGGGAGGCACCGCGCCATTTTATTGACCTTGAAATGTTTGGTACTGCCATTCCAACCAAGTGGGAGGACGCTGTTGCAAGGTATGGTTGGGATAGTTTACAGAAAGCAGGTTTCGTACCCTGGCACATTGAGTGGGTGATGCAACGCCTGACGCTGGCATTTCGGTCGGGACAGCAAGACAGTGTTTTATTTTATGCGGCCGATCTGGGGCATTATATATCAGATGCAGTCGTGCCTTTGCACACCACAGAAAATTATGACGGACAACTCACCAATCAGAAGGGACTCCATAGTTTATGGGAATCGATGATTCCGGAGTTGGAGTTGACGAATTACCAATTGTCATCTTCTCATAAGGCCATTTATCTCAGACAGCCGGGTAAAACTATCTGGAAGTCTATTCGGGAAGCTCACCAAATGGTGCCGAATATGTTGCAAAAAGAGAGGGAGGTATCTGCACAGTTTACACCCGAGCAAAAGTACAGGGTACAAATGCGCAATGGAAAAGAATTCAGATCCTACACTTCTGGCTTTGCCAAAGCGTATGCGGCCAGTCTGGGCAATACTGTCAATCAACAATTGCTGGTGGCAACCGATTTGCTGGCGGATTGCTGGTATACTTGTTGGGTGAATGCCGGTAAGCCCGATCTTACGGGTATGACGGGCAGTTGGAGTGAAGCGGAGCAAAAGCAATACCAGCGAGAGATGCTTTATTTCAATAACAATCAGTTGTTACAGAATAATGCACTTATGTCCCGCTCACCTCAGTACCAATCCGGTGCCAATAATTAATTTCGTTAGGTATTTTTACTTATTGAAATCAGGTATTTATACCTAATATATTGCACTTGTTTTTGTCTAATTTGCCGGTAGATTTTACGTATACTATGGGAGTACCCATCTACCTATACCACTTCATTGAATTGCTTTGTACGGCATTGGCCATACTGAATTATCGCCATTTGGCGAGGCATCGGATAGGATGGCTGTTGCCATTTCTGTTTTTTATTACCGGGGCAGAATATGTGGCCATTTTGCAACGAAATGTCTACCACACAAGTACCTATGGCACCAATTACCTGATCATGGTGGTGGAATGGTTGTTCTACAATTTTCTTTTTCATCGGTTTGCTCAGCATGCTGCCTATACAAGATATCTGTGTGTTGGAGTACCACTGGTAGTTGGCTGTATAGCGATTGGCTATTTTTTCTTTCCCAATCAATACCAGGTATTCTTTTATTGTATCATTCTGGTCGGATTTTTTCTGTCCGTATCGGCCCTGTTTTATATGTATCTGCGCTTCGTGGGAGATGAAAGGACGGACCTGACAGAGGATCCTGTTGGCTGGGTGGCTGTGGGGGTAGTAGTTTTTTTCTCCGGAGTAAGTATAGTCTTCTCATTGTACGAATTCATCAGGTCAAGACAGATAAATTTATGGGGAGAACCCATTTATACGCTGGTACCACGATTACTATCCATTTTTCTTTATAGCTGTATATCAATTGCCATCATTACATGCAGGAAAAATACTCCATCATTATCGGCATCCTGATAGCTACAGCTTTTGTATCGCTGTTTGCTTTCATGCTCTTGCTTTTATTGCTGCATTATAGCAGGAAAAAGCAGCGGCTCATTTATGAACGGGAGTTGATGGAAGAAAAATACAAACGGGAACTGGAACAAGTCGAGCGGGAAGTTCAGGAACATACTTTCCAAATGATAGCACAAGATATCCATGATAATGTGGGGCAGCAGTTAAGTCTGGTAAAACTCAATCTAAGTATTTTATCCATGGAGCAGGTTCAACTTACTCCTTTGAAGGAAATACGAGACCAGGTAGCAGAAGCCATTCATCAACTTCGGCAGATTAGCATGGGCTATCAGGGAGATCGATTACTGGAAAAGGGACTTACGGCGGGAATTGAATTTTTAGTAGAGCAAATTCAGAAAACCGGTAAATATCAGGTTGAATGGGTAGGTAGTGCGTTGAACATCCGGATCAATCCACACCATGCATTGTTTATATACCGCATTTTTCAGGAAGCTATTCAAAATATAATTCGGCATGCCGAAGCGACAAAAATAAAAATAGTGTTGTCAGAGACCGATCTGTCGTATACCCTTCAGGTGATTGATAACGGGAAGGGTTTTGATCTGAGGAACACAAGAGAAAAAAGTGGACTGGGCTTAAGGAGTATGGCACAAAGAGCTCAGTTGATAGGAGCAGAGTTATTGATGGAGACGGCTCCCGGGCAGGGAACGACTATAACATTGAAGTATAAAAAAGTATCCGATGATTAAACTGGCATTGGTAGATGACCATACCATGCTGCGCAAGAGCATGGCTGCTTTATTGCAGCTTATGAGTGGCTTTGAAGTTATTTTTCAGGCTTCCAACGGAAAAGAATTGATTGACTACTTGGAAAAGCAGACCTGGCCCGATTTGGTGCTGATGGATGTTTCTATGCCTGTTATGAGTGGTCCGGAAACTACCCGTTGGTTGCGGGAAAATTATCCTGAAATCAAGGTAGTTGCTCTAAGTATGGTGCGCAGCGAAAATACCATCATACGTATGATGAGCAGCGGTGCCCGGGCTTATCTGCTCAAAGATGTAGAACCGGAAGAACTGGTTAGGGTGCTGGGGGAAGTTCATCAGCATGGCTTTGCCCATAATGAAATGGTACCTTCATTACCCGGTCGTTCTGTTTCCAGCCAACCGATTCAATTGACCGATCAGGAGAAAATATACATGCAATGGGTTTGTGCAGAAAAGTCACATAAGGAAATTGCTGAATTGATGCAGTTAAGTCCGCGCACCATCGATGGGTATAGGGACAGTCTGCTGAAGAAGTTGGGGGTTAGTTCACGCGTAGGTATTGTTATGTATGCCTTGCAATATGGAATTGTGGCGCTTTAGTCCTCGTGGATACTTTCAGGGTTTTTCCTGTTTTTTATCTTTTTATCTATAATTAGGTTTGTACTGTCTTCGTATAAGGCAGTAGGTTCATTATTTAGCTGAATTGGGCGGGAACATCCTTTAGATTCTGGGGGGGATTTTAC
>JBJTJJ010000173.1:0-1117 GCA_046095445.1 Sediminibacterium sp. | reverse complement strand
GCATAATTTCCTGTGGGTGTCAGGTTAATCGGCCGGGGCATTTGTGCAAATGGAGTCGGTTTCCAGTCTATCAAATTCGTCTGGTCTCTGTAGAATGCTGTTAGACTAAGTATAAACCTGTTCAATGGCCTGAAGTCAATTCCTGCTTCATAATTCCAGGATCGTTCAGGTTGCAGGGATGGATTACCGATATTACCTGCAGCGACCAAGGTTTTATTATAATTGTTGTACCGTTCGGTAAAATCTGCATCGCGTATTCCCTTGCTGAAAGAACTACGCCAGGTAAACTTACCCCTGTTATAAGACGCATTGATTTGAGGAATCAATTGCCATCCATAGCTTTCATCCCAATCCAGTCGTATGCTTTCGTTTAGTGATAAACGGGGTAGCAGGTAGTGGTTGTGTATCAGGAAAATTCCTGCATGTGCGAGAGAATGATTACCCCTGTCATTCGAATTTATTTTTTTATGAAAAAACTGTGAGCCATAGACAATGCTGCTGGTATTATTCAGATTTTGCATCCACCTGGCTTGTAAAATTGTAAGTTGTGTTGTATTCAGGTTGGTGGCCCCCGTTGGATTGAACTGAAATCGATCTTTTAATTCCTTATATGCTCCATCGAATTGAAACTTCTTTCCACTTTTTTCCCTAATCAACGACAAACTCGACCAGCTACTGGTAACCTTCTCATTGGCAGTATCTGATAAAAAGGGCGTATAAAAGTTCTGCGCATTGAAATATCGATTGTCACTTGCATATCGAACATGGAGAGACCAGTAGGTATTCAGTTTCCTGTTGTAGGCAAAAGAACTGGTTACATTATCAAAAAATCCGGTAGTGCCTCGAAGTTGCTCACCATCTGCCCGGTTGCGCATGGTAGACATACTGAATTGTCCTTTGAAAAGGGAGGTAGTCCAATAACCCTGAAGATTTGAAAAAGCGTTGGAGCCCGCCCTATAGGAAAATACTGATTTATCAATGAGTGAATCCCTTGTTGCCAGACTTGCTTTGGTAATGATATTGACACCCCCTCCTACTGCATCAGCACCATAGATGGCGGCTGCTGCACCTTTGATGATTTCAATCCTCGCAATTTCTTCAGGATGGAGTGGAATAT
>JBJTJJ010000172.1:0-11197 GCA_046095445.1 Sediminibacterium sp. | reverse complement strand
GGATAGGTTATTTGCCTGCAATAGCAGGAAAAGAAATACTATATTTTTCATGGTAATGATTTGAAAGCCACCCGCCAAGGCGGGTGGCAGTATAATCAATTTACATCAGTTAGTAATAATGTATACTTACTGAGCAGGTTTTGCCGGGGTTGCAGCCTTCCGCTTGTACTGACAACATTCTTCGAGATTTTTATATGCTTCGTCGTTGGCCCTGAAATCACGGGTATCATAACCGGCAGCTGCAATTTTCTCCTGAATTTTCTGAGCAGAAGTTTGCGCACCATCATATTTAATAGCGAGCATCTTGGTACTCTTATCCCAAACTGCTGCAGTAGCTCCTGCATCTTTGGCTGCAGTTTCAATGGTTTTCTTGCACATACCACAGTTACCCCATACTTTGATGGTTTCAGATTTAATGGACTGTGCTATTGCTGTTGCTGCCAGGAAAAATAAGCCGGCAGTTAAAAATGTATATAAGGTTTTCATTGTATTTTTTTTAGAATGAAGATTGTAAAAAGAAAAGCATTCCGCCATAGGCGGGAAACACAAATATCTGCCCTATTAGACAGAAAAGATCGAACCTGTATTATAGTCTAAAAACCCGATGGCGGAGATAGAGTGGAACCGATGCATCATCAGGTGGGTCTGTTACGTATAAAGAATGGCTGTTGGCGTTGGTTTCAACAGGAACTGTAACAGGTAAATATTGAAGTGGCAGTGCAACTACCGGCTTGAATGAATGATCATTGACGAATTCCGGCTGGCGGGCATCACCCTGCATTTTCACCAGCTTGGTCTCATTTTTACAACAAGCTTTTTTGGTAGCTTTCTTCCCGCAGCCACAGGAGGGTGTCGGAAGAATGGAGAGACTGACAGCGCTGACCTTACCTCTGCAATAATGTATATTGATAGACGCACCGCTGCTGGCAGCGATGAAAAGCAAACTGAAACAAAACAGGAAAAGCTTTTTCATCTCTGCAAAGATACAATTTTTTACAGGCATGCTTCCATTGCCCTGAAAATGTATGTTAATTCACAAAACTCCACCAGAGTCCGAATCGCATCCAAAGCCCCAACTGTCGATAGTTGTCTGCCAGGCGGCTTAGCTGGGTGAATTTAAATCCCTTCTTGATATTCAATGAGTTCAGGTTCTCTAACCGAAAGAATCCCTGAAAACTGCGTATGCGGAAATGCATGAAATAATTGATATCGGGCCGATTGGAAAACCGCATCCCATTTTGCACAAAGAACTGTCCCAAAAAAGGAGAATAATTGTCCCGCTCATAAGGTGTATGATAAATCATTTCCAGTCCGGTGGACAATTGTAAGTTGCGATAGAAAGTACCTTCAAATGCTACCCGATTGCGGGTGAAAATCAAGGGTAAATTCACCGGTGGCTGTCCGGTCAATGGCTGAAAATGAACCTCGCTGTACCAATTCCATTTACGCGATAAGCGGAACTGCTTGTTCAAACTAATCTGGAGAACATTGAATACAGTGGCTGCCTGTCGGGCAGTAAAAAAACTATCAAAGTACAGGTAGTTGCTAATGAGATAATAATTACCTGAGATACTAAGGCGTTGTTGGGGATTCTCATATTTACCAAACAACCGTGTTAGGTTTTGTTTGTTGTAATCAGTTCGGTTGCTGATCGGGAAACTGCTGATGCGATCGAACAGCATCGCCGGAGATCTGTTTACATTGTTGAAGCCCACTGTCAGGTAACCCGTTTTTTTGCTGAGCATACGCTTCAGACTGATAAAGGCATCGTAGTCACCTGCATTGAGTCCGTTGATGTACAGACTCCCCCTGGCTTCCATGTCCCACACCTGATTTTTGGTTCGGTTGCGGTATTCACCGGAAGCATAGATATTGTAGAGTCTTGCGGATGTAGTTGTATCCAGAAATGTACCCTTGATATTTTCCAGTGTGATTCCTAATTTAAGGAATTGACTGAGGTTCTTTTTGTCGGGATAGGAAATCAGACTGAAGGTATTGATGAGTCGGTTCCATTGATCGGAATACTGAATCGTATCGTTGGGATTTCTGAAGTTGAAATATTTTCTGTAGCGTTCTGAATTAACAGAGTCAATGTTATAATCAAAAAAGCGATACTGGCGGGTGCTGTAATTCAGGTCATGTTCGAATCTCAATCTGGGATAGAACAATTTGATCACAGAACTATCTGTTACCAGCGAATCTTTTTGTCCGATATCATAATGATGCCGATAAAATACCGTTGTTTCACGGTAAATATTCCCGGTGTTTACACTGGTATTGAATGGATTTCGGGTAACAAGAACGGCAGAATCTACGAGGCGGGTGCTTAATTCAAAGGCATTGTTGAAAAGACTATCCAGCCGGGCTTCATATTCCAATCCCCCATTTTCAGAAGCTGCATTTTTGTTGACAATAGCAATCAATAATCCTTCATACCGCTTGTTGTTGGTTTGATAGCGGGAAGTAAAGCGAAAATTATTGATGCTGGCATTTTGATTTTTGAGATTCCCGGGTGCATTGCTGAATCGGTATTCAGCAGAAAAATTAAAATTGCTTTTTTTATTTTGGGTATGCAGGAAGCTGATCATCTGTTCAGCACTGCTGGCCAGGGAGTAATTAAATTCTGTATACGGACGTGTTGTTTGAAATAACCGTGTGTTTTCCAATGAGTAATTATAAATATCAAATGCATGAAATCCCGGGTCAAATCCGGGAAGCATCCGGGGTTGGAAAAGATAGGATTGTGCTGCAGTTCCCATGTTACCCATATTGTAATGAGTATACGGTATGGGAGATCGGAGAGAATAGTCGTTGAGTGTTGAATCAAATCGGCGGGTACGGGTGGAATCGAAATAGCGGAAGAAGATAGTAATTGAATCAGCGAGGTTATCTCTTTTTTTCAGTGAGTCACCACCGGATCCTCTGCGCATAGGCCTTCCCTGGTTATCGTAGGAAAGTCCTGAACCACCTCCACCGCGGGTATTACTCAAATTAATCATCTGGGCGTTGGCATCAACGACCATCAGAAGAACTAATGAGGACAGTATGATGCGCATCATTGGCCGCATGAAATAGAATATGTTTGAGTAGTTGCTGTTTCCATAGTACCGAATTGCACCTGCTTATTTTCCTGCCAGTTCCTGAACAAGTCCTGTAAACAGCAATGTCATTTTAGGTTCAGCCGCAGTAGCTGCCTGCAGTACTTCTTCATGGGTAATTGTATTCTCTTCTTCCCGTATACCTAGATCAGTGATTACACTCATCGCAAAAACTTTCATGCCTGCATGAACAGCAGCAATGGTTTCTTGCACTGTACTCATGCCTACTGCATCGCCACCCACTATATGTATCAATTTATATTCAGCCCTGGTTTCAAAAGTCGGACCGGTAACGCCCAGATATACTCCCTCATGTAGGGATATATTGTGCTTGGTGGCAAGGGCTTTTACCCTGCTGATCAATTCTTTGCTATAGGGTTCACTCATATCAGGAAAACGGGTGCCGAGACTGTCTTCATTTTTTCCTAACAATGGATTTACCTGGAACAAACTGATGTGGTCTTTGATGATCATCAGGTCGCCCACTTGAAATGAAGTATTTACTCCACCGGCCGCATTGGATAACATTAATGTTTCCACCCCCAATAAACGCATCACACGAACGGGATAAGCAACTTGTTGCGCTGAATAGCCCTCATAAAAATGAAATCGACCTGCCATTACCCATACAGGTACGCCACCCAGGGTGCCAAAAATCAATTTCCCACGATGCCCCTCCACGGTGCTTACAGGGAAATGGGGAATCTCTCCATAAGGTATTTCCTGTTCCGCAACAATTTGATTGGCGAGATTACTCAATCCGCTCCCCAAAATAATTCCAATGGATGATTGAGAGGTGACCCTGGCTCTGATAAAAGCGACAGATTCATTGAGTTGTTCTATAAGTGAAGGCATGTATGTAAATTAAAAGGCAAATATACTGATTATGGTACGGATGACTTTGTCAACCTAATATTCAGTTCCCATTCAAAAGAAATTTGGAGCACTTAAATACGGGAAACTTACGTCCATCAATTTACTGATTGGAAAAAGAAAAAATTAATATCTTTCGACATGTAAATCAAAAGGTATAGCTCTTATGCCACTCATCGATTACCTCGATCTTTCAGGTGCATTGGGAATTGTTGCCTGTGTTCTTTTTACTGCTAATTTCTTAATGGGCATGTTGCTATCTGTCGCTTATCAACGTTTGCCCTGGTGGAACAGATTGCCGCTAATTATCCGGCAAGTGAACATGACCAATCTGCACAACTACACCGCTTACATTGCCTTATCCGTTGCTGTGCTTCATGCCGCCTTGCTTCCTATGGACAATGGTCTTGGCTTTCACTGGACACACCTGATCTGGGGCTTAAACGCTCCCAAACAACCAATATTTGTGCTACTGGGAAGTATCTCATTGCTGGGCTTCGCCTTCATCATCATTACCACCCAGAAGTCGGTAAAACGGAGTTTGGGATTTCGCATTTGGAAAAACATTCACCTTCTCTCCTATTGTCTCGCCATCATTTTCATTGTTCACGGACTATTCATGGACCCTTTGCTAAAAGACAGATCACCCGATTGGTTCGATGCAGAAAAGGCGGTAGTGGAATTATGTGGACTGGCCCTGCTGATAGCTTCCTATTTCAGAATACGCTATCACTTTTCCACTCAACGCTCTTAATCAGGCCGACCCATATTTCTCTTTATGTAAAGAGATATATGCCCAGATGGCACTGGCCAACATAAAAAGAAATCCTAACAAGAAAGATACACCCGGAAAATAAATAGGTGCTGCCGGACTGATAAAGTAAGAGAACAATCCTGTCATCATCGGCGGGCCTACAATCGTAGTAGCACTGATCAGACTGGTAAGCGATCCCTGTAATTCTCCTTGCTCATTCGCAGGCACATGACCGGTGATAATAGATTGAAGTGCCGGACCGGTAATACCGCCCAGACAATATGGAATCAGGGAAGCAAACATAACCCAGGTGCTTCCGGCCAATGCAAAACACAATAACCCCAATGCATATAAACTCAATCCCAGATAAACACTTTTTTCATTTCCAATCTTAGGGTTGACAAAACGCACCAATCCGCCTTGTACCAATGCTACCAGCACACCAACCACTCCGAGTGATATACCAATCATTTTTTTACTCCAATGAAATTTCTCGATGGTAAAATAACTCCAGTTGCTGTTGACAGCATGTGCTGCCAGATAGATCAGTACAAAACTTCCTACGAGGCCAATTACAGCGGGATACTTGCGCAATTGTAGCAATGAACCAACGGGATTGGCCCGCTTCCAATCAAAAGCCCGACGATTAGTAGCTGCCAGTGATTCGGGTAAAACAAAATATCCATACAACCAGTTGGTGAAAGCAAGACCGGCTGCTACCCAAAAAGGCACACGCTCTCCGAGTTCACCCAGAAAGCCGCCTAATACAGGCCCAATGATAAAACCCATACCAAAAGCCGCTCCCATCATACCAAAATTTTTTGCCCTGTTTTCCGGAGTGCTGATATCTGCTATATATGCGGAGGCGGTAGTGAAACTGGCTCCGGTGATGCCTGCAATGGCCCTTCCTAAAAAAAGCCAGGCAATGGATGGCGCAAAAGAAAGCAGTAAATAATCTACACCAAAACCGAAAAGTGAAAACAACAATACCGGTCTTCTTCCAAAGCGATCACTCAGACTTCCCAACACAGGAGAAAACAGGAATTGCATGATGGCAAAGGTGAATGTAAGCCAACCCCCGATGCGCGAAGAATAGCTGATATCTGGATTACCGGTCAGGTGTTCAATGAGTGAGGGTATGACAGGAATCAGAATACCAAAACCAATCACATCAATCAACAAAGTGATGAAGATAAAACCTACAGCGGGCGAACGTTTTCCGGACATGTTACTTAAGATTCGGCAACAACAGTGCGTGATGTATTAGGAACTTCCAGGATCAGGTCAGCACCATACAAAGAAGCCGGTGTGGAATATCCTGCACGTACATTTCCTTCCAGCACTTTTTTGGTGATGATCAGACTGGTAATGGCCGTAAGGGTATATCCTTCCGGGGCCTGCAAACGAGCCGTGAAAGTTTTTCCACCGGCATCGGTGCCCTGTGCCCAGATCAGACTCAAGGCCTTGGCACGCATCTCATCGGAGGGGCCTGCAGGTTGTTGCTTGATTTTTTTCTTGTAATAATTTTTAATGGGTCCCAAACGCAATATCCAGTTGTACAATTTCTGCCAGCGAAGCAGGCGGAAAGTTCCCGGACTTGCGCGGGTGAATGTGGTGATATTGGGGATGCCGGTCGTACTATAAGCTGTAGACACATCTCCCCAGGGGATAGACATGCAAAATATTTTCTTCACTCCAAAGTCAATCCATTTACCTTTTTCCCCAATGGGCCTGCGAACAATTTTTCCATCTCTGCGTTCGGCTCCGTCGCCGCCGAGGTTTTCTGCCATGGTAGTAGCAGTGCCATGGGAGAGCATACCACCCAACGTGGCGAAAGCCAATTCCAATTGAACCGCCTCCGGTAAATGATTTTTTACAAATAATGCCATGCAATCGGTGGGGACCACATCAAATCCAACTCCCGGCATGACTACAATACCTGCCTGTTGCGCTTTTTCATGGAATCGTTTACCCATTTCAAACACAGTGATCTCACCGGTAATATCGAGATAATGAACTTTATTGCGCAGACAGGCCTCCATCATAGGTCGGGCAGTATGCATGAAGGGTCCGGCAGCATGCAACACCACTTGAAACCCCTGAACGAGTACATCGACTTCCTTCGGATCATCGAGAGATGCGATGCGATATTCCAATCCATGCTGTTCAGCCAAAGCTTGAATGGCAGCCGCATTTCTTCCGGCTAACACCGGCTTCAATCCATATTCACCCGCAAAACGAATGATAAGTCCTGCAGTATAGCCATTGGCACCGTAGAGTAAAAACCGATTGTTGGTCATAGCAACAAATATAGTCATTGTAGGGGCTGTCGCCGGAACTTATTTTACCACAAAAAAATGGTTATCAGGTGAACAGAAAATCAGCATTGGATAGAACATTTTCACCCGAATGGCTTTACTTTACAGCCAACAAAAAACAGGCGGTATGAAAAGATTCCTCACATTATTATTTTTATTGATTGCCGGTACCTCATTCTCCCAGACGCTGAGTCCGGTTGAACAAAAGATCCTTGCAGCTGTGAATGAAAGACTGGCGTATGCGGAAGAAATATTGAAGGAGTCTGTCAATATCAACAGTGGTTCGTTGAATATAGCCGGTGTAAAGAAAGTGGGTGAGCTCTATGCCAAGGAATTTGAGAAAGCCGGCCTGACGCCGGAATGGGTGAGTTTACCCGACTCATTGCGTCGTGCAGGACATCTGGTAGCAACCCGCAAGGGAAAGAAGGGTAAGAAATTATTTCTGATTGGTCACCTCGATACAGTTTTCGAACCCGATATGCCTCCGAATCCATATCGCCGACTGAACGATTCGACGGCAACGGGCCAGGGAGTGAATGACATGAAAGGTGGTGATGTAATTGTGATCATCGCGTTGCAGGCGTTGCAATCACTCGGATTGCTGGAGGATGCACAGATCGTTGCCTATTTTACCGGTGATGAAGAAAAATCAGGAAGGCCTACCAGTGTATCGCGCAAGGATTTTATTGATCGTGCCAAAACATGCGATGTGGCACTTGGTTTTGAAGGTGCCAGTGGCCTGAGAAATGTGGCTACGGGCAGAAGAGGCAGCAGTGACTGGACTTTACAGGTAAAGGCGAAAACAGGACATTCTGCCGGCATTTTCACACCCAATGCCGGTTATGGTGCGATTTATGAAGCAGCCCGCATATTGAACAGTTTTAGGGAAGAGTTGAGTACTGAAAAGTATTTGACCTTCAACCCGGGTATCATCGTAGGGGGATCGGAGATGAATTACGATTCGAAAAAGGCAAGAGGAGAGGCACTAGGAAAAACCAATATCATTTCTCCTGATGTGACTGTGGTGGGCGACCTGCGCTTTCTGACCGAACAACAAAAAAATGAGGCACGTGAAAAAATGCGTACCATCACACAACGGAATTTGACAGGTACCTCAGCATCTATTCGTTTCTCTGATGGTATTCCAGCCATGGAACCCACTGAAGGCAATGATGCTATCAGACAGGTCATCAGTGATGTAACGGTAGCGATGGGATTAGGACCCACCATCGCCGGAGACCCGGGTAGTCGCGGGGCAGGTGATATATCTTATGTAGCTAAATACCTTAGTGGTGTGGATGGAATGGGTGCCTCCGGAAGAGGCGCACATGCTCCGGGTGAAACCATCAACCTGAAGGAATTTCCTATCCTGATTCAGCGCGCTGCATTGGTGATACACCGCCTCATCAATAACTAAAAGTTATAGAATAGCATCGTTTAGGAGGAATGTTTCAGTAACACTGCTGTATAGTTGTAGAAGGAATGCAGGAATAAACTGCATTTTTTATTCATTCCTGAAAACCACTACCCCATCGAAGGCATCTACCAAAACCTTCTTGGTCTGATCGATTTCACCCGATAGTAATTTTTTACTGAGGGCATTCACGATCTGTTTCTGAATCAACCGCTTCAGAGGTCTGGCACCAAATTGTGGATCAAATCCCTGGTCGGCCAATAACTCGATGAGGTAATCAGAGAAAGATAATTCCACATGATTTTGTGCCGTCATGCGAGCCAGGTCTTCCAATTGTATTTTGACAATATCCAATATCTGTCCCCGCAGCAGTGGACGGAACATAATGATTTCATCTACCCGGTTTAAAAACTCCGGACGAATAGTTTGACGCAACAGGTTCATTACATCTACCTTGGCACGATCAGTTGCTTCTTCCACTGTATCTTCATTCACTCCATCAAAAGCATCTTGTATCAAATGACTTCCGATGTTACTAGTCATGATGATGATGGTATTTTTGAAATTCACCACACGTCCTTTGTTATCGGTCAGTCTTCCATCATCCAGCACCTGCAGCAACACATTCCATACATCCGGGTGTGCTTTTTCAATCTCATCGAGCAATACAACGCTATAAGGTTTGCGCCGAACTGCTTCTGTTAGTTGTCCACCTTCATCATACCCAACATATCCGGGAGGGGCTCCTACCAATCGGGAAACCGTATGCTTCTCCTGGTATTCGCTCATATCGATGCGGGTCATCATGCTTTCATCATCGAATAGATATTCTGCCAGCGCTTTGGCCAATTCCGTTTTTCCCACACCTGTGGTACCCAGAAATATAAATGATCCGATGGGTTTGCGTGGATCCTGTAAGCCCGCACGACTTCTCCTGATGGCATCAGCCACTGCTGTGATCGCTTCTTCTTGTCCGACAACCCGCTTGTGCAATTCTTCTTCCAGTTGCAGCAATTTTTCTCTTTCACCCTGCAACATTTTAGCTACCGGTATGCCGGTTGCTTTTGCAACATTTTCAGCAATGTCTTCTGCATCCACTTCCTCCTTTAAGAGCCGCTTTTCAGTGGTGGAAGCGATGGTTGCAGTTAATTGTTGGATGGTTGCTTCCTGCTCTTTTATTTTTCCATATCGGATCTCAGCAACTTTTCCATAATCACCGTTTCTTTCCGCCTGATCGGCCTGCAATTTTAATTCTTCAATAGATGCTTTGGCATTTTGTACTTTTTCCACCAACTCTTTTTCCTGTTTCCACCTGGCTTTCAAAGTATCTCTTTCAACTGCCAGGTTGCTAATCTCCACATTCAGTTCTTTCAGTTTCACTTCATCGTTTTCACGTTTGATGGCTTCGCGTTCAATTTCCAATTGACGGAACTGCCGTTCCAGTTGATCGAGCTCTTCCGGCATGGAATTCATTTCCAGGCGCAGCCGGGCTGCACTTTCATCGATCAGGTCTATGGCCTTATCGGGCAGAAAACGATCGGTCATGTAGCGGGAGGACAGTTCAACAGCTGCGATAATGGCTTCGTCTTTGATGCGCACATGGTGGTGTGTTTCATAGCGATCTTTGAGTCCGCGCAAAATTGAAACTGCATCTTCATGAGAAGGTTCATCGATCATTACTTTCTGGAATCTTCTCTCGAGTGCCTTGTCTTTTTCAAAATATTTCTGGTACTCATTTAATGTGGTAGCACCGATGGCTCTTAATTCTCCTCTTGCCAATGCAGGTTTCAAAATATTGGCAGCATCCATGGCTCCTTCCCCACCCCCTGCACCAATCAAGGTATGAATTTCATCAATGAAGAGAATGATCTCTCCCTCGCTCGTACTCACTTCCTTTACAACTCCTTTCAACCGTTCTTCAAATTCTCCCTTGTACTTGGCACCTGCGATCAACTGTCCCATGTCAAGTGCAAAAATGGTTTTTGAACGCAAGTTATCGGGCACATCACCATTGATGATGCGCATGGCAAGTCCTTCTACAATGGCTGTCTTACCTACGCCGGGCTCACCTACCAGGATTGGATTGTTCTTGGTTCTACGGGTGAGAATATGCAGGGTTCTGCGAATCTCCTCATCGCGACCAATTACAGGGTCTAGCTTTCCCTGGCGGGCAAAGTCGTTGAGGTTCTTAGCATATTTATTCAGCATGTTGTACTGTGTCTCCTGTGTTTGCGATTGAATGGTTTCACCCTTGCGCAAATCACGGATGGCAGTAATCAAACCTTTTTCAGTTAAGCCGGCGGCTTTCAATGCTGCAGCAATATCATCATTCACTTGCAAGAGTGCAAGCAACAAGTGTTCCATGCTCACGAATTCGTCTTTGAATTCTTTGAGGTTATTGACAGCTTTCAGAAAAACATTTCCCAGATCACGTCCAACTTGTTGTGCCGGCTCTCCGGATGTAATGCGGGGCAGTTTCTGCAAACTCTCCGCCAGCTTGGTTTCGAGCAAACGAACGTTGACATTGTTGCGCTTCATCAGGTAGTGAACCGGACTATCCTGGTCATTGAGCAGGGCTTTTAATAAGTGCGCTGTCTCAATAGTTGGATTGTTTCCGGCATACGCCAGTTGCTGGGCTGCCTGAATGGTTTCCTGTGCTTTAATGGTGTACTGGTTCAGATTCATAGTATAAAGTTATGGGTGCAAGTCAGGATTGGTTGCCTTCGGAAGTAGCTTTCAT